>NZ_JADBUZ010000109.1:0-17319 GCF_020245305.1 Microcystis sp. M20BS1
CACCGAAGCCACCACCATCCGCCGCCAACCCGGATTAGAAAGGGATTTAGCCCAAACCCTCAATAATCTGGGCATAGCCTACAGCACCCAGGCCCGACTAGGGAAAGAGCCGGTAGCCAACCTAGAACGGGCGATCGCCAATTATCGAGAAGCTCTAGTAATTCTTACTCCAGAGGTTTCCGCAGCAGATTGTTTAAAAACTGGGCGCAGCTTAGGCAATCTCGGTTTCCAGCAGGGTTGGTGGAACATCGCCATCGAAGGCTACAGCGCCGCCGTGGAAGCCGTTGAACAAAGCCGCGCCTGGGCAACCAGTGAAGTCCTTCGCCAAGAGATTGTCCGCGAGTCCATCGGCGTTTATGAAAACCTAATCCAAGCCGCCGTTAACCAAGGCGATCTCTCCCTGGCGCTGCGAACCGTCGAACGTTCCCGCTCCAAACGCCTCGCCGACCTGATCGCTGTGGGCGATCTCTACGCCGATGGGCGCGTTCCCCCAGAGATCCAAGCCTGGTATCAGCAGGTTAAGGATAGCCGTCAGATCCAATCCCAACTCCGTCAAAAACCCCTCGACCAGCCCGGATTCACCCAGAAACCCCAACTCTACCCCATCGGTAACACCCGCGCCAGCTTTGCCACAGAACAACTCCAGGCCGCCGAAGCCGCTGAACGTCAAGCCTGGGACGCTCTCTACCGCTTTGATGCCATCACCGCCCAACTTCAGCAACCCCAACCCCAACCCCGACTCGATGAACTAACGGCGCTGCTTCCATCCCCCCAGACTGCCCTCCTCAGCTTCTACACCACCGCCACCCATACCCACATCTTTGTCCTGCGTCGCCCCTCCCGGGATGGCGGGGAAGGGGTCAACTGCCACACTATTCCCAATCCCCCGGAGTCCGCCAACGACTTGCAAAACTGGCTGGTCGTCAACTGGGTTAACCCCTACATTGCGATTAATCAAGCAGAGACCGCCCAATCCCGCCAGCAGCGTCGGGATGAGTGGCACCAAGCTATGGCCACTCGTCTGCAAGAACTGGCAACCCGCCTGCAATTCGACACCCTCATCCAACAGCACCTCCAGGGCATCACTGAGTTAATCCTGATTCCCCACCTGTTCCTGCACCAAATTCCCTTCGACCTTCTACCCACCGCCCAAGGTCAACTACTGGGCGATCGCTTTCGCCTTCAGTTTGTCCCCAGTACGAAAATTCTCGGACTGTGCCAAGAGCGATCGCAACCCACTCCCGACACCCTGGGGATTGTGGAAAACACCACAGAGGATTTGCCCTATACTCCCCTAGAGTGTGAGTGGGTCGCCCAAACCTGGAACGTGCCTCGCCAACGGCGGCTACAGGGGCGCACTGTCACCCCCGACTCTTATCTGCAATTGCTGAAACAAGTGCAGGCGTTGCTCTCCAGCCACCACGCCACCAGCCGCCCCGATGATCCCCTCAACTCCCACCTCGTCCTAGACGGGGAGCAAAAAGTCACCCTCCGGGATTTACTTAGTCCCCTGTGGCGTTTCCCCGAATTGTTGGAAGTGTTTCTCTCCTGTTGTGAAACCGGTCTCAGTTTTGCCGGTTTCCGAGATGAAGAGGGAAACCTGCGACGGGAATTACTGGACGAACCCCTCAGCTTGGGTACAGGCTTTCTGCTGGGGGGCGCTCGTGCTGTGATTAGTAGTCATTGGGCGGTGACTGATCGAGCTACGGCGCTGTTTTCCCGGGAGTACCACCGCGCACGGCGGGCCGGAGAGGAACGTTTAACGGCTCTACATCAGGCTCGTCAAGCGTTGCGGGAGACTTGCCAAAAAGACTGGCGGGACCGTTTAGATGCCGATTTGAAGCAGGCTTTCCAGACTTGGCAACAAATGCGCCAAACTAAGGACCCGAACGTCAATACTGCTGGGGCCAATTATCAGAAAATCGGCGAATTGATCAAGTGGCTTGGCAATTTTGCTCCCGACGCAGTGCCTTTTCAGGATTATCGTTACTGGGGGGCGTTCTATTGTCTGGGACTTCCTTAAAATTATGAATTATTTCCTTGTTGCAAGCGGGCGAAGCATTCGGATAGGAAATCTACGGTTTCAGCGATAGGTTATGCCCAAATGCTTCGCCCCTACTTTTTCAGCAATCTCTAATTAAGTAGATAAGTATTAAAAACTTTCAGATCACCCCGCCCCCCTTATTAAGGGGGGACTAAGGGGGGATCGGCACCCCCCAAGGGGCAGGGGGGATCAAGGGGGGATTAAAGGCAAAATCCATTTTTAATTTAATTATAACCAGCTAATTAGGATAAACTCGCCCTTTCCAACCTCCCCCTTGACCGCGCCAATAACGCAGGGCAGAATCGACGGTCATTAAACTATAAAAGAGGGCAATTAGGGGTAAAGTTAAAGCCCGCAGGGGGGATAATTTATATAGTCTTAAAGTCGGGCTATAGGAAAGGGCGATTAGTAATAAGGTGACGGCGCTAATTATGATAATTGATGTTTCTTTTAAGACCAATCCCCAGATTAAGCCCAAGGGGGCGGCTAAATAGGTTAAAAACATCCCGAAAATTGTGCCAATTAACCAAAGTGTTGAGTAATTTAGTTGTGTAAATGCGGTGCGGGCTACCATATTCCAAATGCTGGCTAAATCGGGATAGGGACGGAGACTATAGGTGCTTTCTGTTAATCCTAACCAGATGGAACTCTCGTTATTTTCTGGGTGATTTTGCAGATATTTTTTAACCGCAATCGCCAAAGAACAATCATCGATCAAAGCTTGTTTAAGAATTTCAATACCGCCAATTTTTTCTAGGATATCTCGGCGAATTAAAATGCAACCCCCGGCGGCGGCTGCTATCGGGGAATTAGGATTATTAACTAGGGGAAAAGGATAGAGTTTCTCGAAGAAAAAAACAAAGGCAGGAATAAGAAATTTTTCCCAAAAACTGTCACAGCGTAGCAACACCATCAGGGAAACTAAAGCTTGGTTTTCCTGTACTGCTTTAGTAACTAATTGGGTTAAATTATCTGGTGCGTGGGCAATATCGGCATCGGTGAAGAGAAAATAATCGGGGGCGAATTTCTCGGTAGCCTCTTTTATTCCCTGTTTCATTGCCCATAATTTACCCGTCCATCCTATCTCTAAAGGTTGTCCAGAAATAATAGTTATTTGTCCAGATTTATGAGATTGATCAGCAATTTCTTGAGCAACTTTTCCAGTGCCATCACTGCTTTGATCGTCAATTAAAACAATCGAAAATTCCCCTTGATAATCTTGTTTAAAGAGGGAAGCTAAACTGATGGGTAAAACGTCGGCTTCGTTTCTTGCTGGGATAATTGCCGAGACTTTTGGATAATTTGTTAAGGGAGAAGTGACGGGATTAATTTTTTGGTTAGATAGCCAAAATTGTCCCCTGGCTAAGATTAAATATAACCAAATTATTAGCGATAGGAAAGTAACTAATAATAATAAAAATGTCATAAGTTAGTCCGCATTTTGATGAGGGAATAGGGAACAGGTTAAAAAGAGTATCAAATTTAGATGCACAACAGCTTCATAAGTTTGGGGTTTAACAGAGGGCAAATTAGGGTAAAATAGAAGCAAGTTAGTAAGATTAGGCGAGGGAGTAAATCATGGATTATGATGTCGTAATTATTGGGGGCGGACCGGCGGGAGGTCACTGTGGTAGATTATTAAGTGAAAAAGGTTATCGTGTGCTTTTAGTGGAACAACATTCTAGTTGGCAAGATAATAACTTTTCTAGTGCCGCTTCTCCCCTAGAAATTTTAGAACAATTCAATCTCCCCGAAACCGTGGTGGCTAGGTTTTGGAAAAATATCGAAATTATCTCCACTAGCATACATCATTTTTGGTCATCACCGCAACCTTTAGGGGTAGTTTTTGATTTTGCCAAGTTGCGAGAGTTTTTAGCCGCAGAAGTGCTGCGTTGGGGGGGAGAAGTTCGTTTAGGTTGTCGTTATCTGAAATATGAACAAACGGAGAATCAGCTAACTGTTTTCTTGAAATCAAAAGGCGAGGAAATCGAGACAGTTACTACTCGTTTATTGGTTGATGCTACCGGATACGCTAGAGCAGTTATGTATAAATATAGACGAGAAAAACCTGATTTTTTAAAGGGGGTAGGTATTGAATATTTAATTGCTGTGCCAGAAGTAGATTATCAAAAATATCAAGATAATTTAGTATTTTTTATCGGTCATAAATGGAGTCCTAAAGGTTATGGCTGGATTTTTCCTATGGATAATCAGCAATTAAAAATAGGAGCGGCTTGGTTAGAGGGAGAACATCCTTATATTTCTGAAGTTAAGCCTTTAAAAAGTTATATTATCGAGATAATAAAAGACTACATGAACTTAGATAATTATGATCTAGTAGAGCAACACGGTTCCATCGTGGAATATTCCTCTGGACTGCAAGATATTTACTATAAAAAACCAAATATTATCGCCATAGGTGATGCAGTTTCAACTATTAATGCTTTAGGAGGGGAAGCTGACAGGGGGACAAGAAGGCTGAAATCCATATATCGTAAACTTTTCA
The DNA here is from genome assembly GCF_020245305.1 of Microcystis sp. M20BS1. Taxonomy (NCBI): domain Bacteria; kingdom Bacillati; phylum Cyanobacteriota; class Cyanophyceae; order Chroococcales; family Microcystaceae; genus Microcystis; species Microcystis sp. M20BS1. The sequence continues at coordinate 4,551 of NZ_JADBUZ010000109.1, forward strand.
TGGTTTTAGCTCTAAAAAGTTCGCCGCACCATCTCTCACTTATTAATAATAATTCCTAGTAAGCTCGCTCCTATCCCTAATTCTTTCGTTAGCTTTTTGCCTAGAATCGCTAGATCTATTTCTAGTGAGAGAAGCCAGAAGCCTTTGTTAGCAAGTTTTCTAGCTCGCTTGTCCCCCTGTCAGGAGGGGAAGGTATTCGCCATGCTATGAAAGGAGCCGAAATTGCTTGTCAATACATGGAAGAATATTTACAGGGAAAATCGAGTAATTTTGCCGCTTATCAACGGAGGATGCAAGAATATTTTCAACCCAAATGGAATTTATCTGCTCGCCTCAGTCGCAAAGTTTATTTAAAATATAGTGATGCGCGTATTGATCAAGGAGTATCCTATCTCAAGTATCTTTCTACTCAGGATATAATCGACATTTTATTTTACTACAAATTTGAAAAATACACAAAAGGGTTAGGAGGATTTCTGCTGGGGAAATTACGTCAATGGTGGCGCACAATTTTCCCTAGTCAAAACCCCAGATAAATAAGCTAGGATAAAGCTAAGGAAACAATATTGGTAAAGACCGTGAGTAAGTTTATTCGCTACAGTACAATGATCACCCTGCTGGGCATTTTAGCAGCCTGTAGTGGCAATCCTGCCCTAGAAAATCGTCTGGCTGCCGATCCTAATCTACAAACAAATCCAATATCAGAAAACTCTCCTAATAACCAGCAATTACCCGCAAATTTTCCCGCAGAAATTCCTCGATATAGTCAATCAGAATTATTATCCGTGCAGACAAATCCTGATAATACCGGTGGGCAAACCCGTTGGCAATCCAACGATCCCAGCAATGCGATCGAGGCTTTTTATCAACAGGAATTAGTTAATAATAATTGGGAAATTATTACTCCCTTTTCTGGGGAAGGAGTCAATAGTACCCTAACGGCCCGTCGAGATAATTTAGAATTAACTATTACCATAACTGCTACTTCTCCCAATACCGAATATAGCCTCGATTATCGTCCAACGGGAACCCCGATTGCTTCCCCTAGTCCCTCCCCTATTTCTTCCCCCTTACCCAATCTTAATCCCACCAGTTTTAACGATCTCGAATCCTTACCTAATACCTTAAAGAGCCACATTCAAGACTTAGCTAGATTAGGAGTATTAACAGGTAATAACAATCAGTTTAACCCTAATGATACAATAACGCGCCGAGAATTTGCTCGCTGGTTGTTACAGGCTAATAATGCCATTTATGCCAATGTAGCGGGTAAACAAATCCGTTTAGCTACTCCCAATAGTTCCCCAGCTTTTAGTGATGTTAAAAATAACGATCCCGATTATATTTATATTCAAGGATTAGCGGAAGCAGGGTTAATTCCCTCTCCTTTAACGGGAGATAGTAGCACTCTTTTATTCCGTCCCAATGCTCCTTTAACCCGGGAAGATTTAATCGCGTGGAAAGTGCCATTAGATATCAGAAAAGCTTTACCGAGCGCCAATCTTGATACGATTAAAAATACTTGGGGTTTTCAGGATACTAATAAAATTAACCCGCAGCTGGTGCGCGCTCTTTATGCCGATTTTCAAAATGCCGAACAAGCCAATATTCGGCGAGTTTTTGGTTTTACTACCCTATTTCAGCCAAAAAGACCAGTAACTCGCGCTGAAGCTGCCGCTACTTTATGGTATTTTGGTTTTCAGGGTGATGGTGTTTCCGCTGCCGATGCTGTGCAGGGTCAAGACACGCAACAGAGTGGGGTTAATTGAAATTTGTCCATAAAAACTAAGGGTGTGTTAGGAAAATACAGACACTCTTTTTGACATTTCTTCATATCTATTCAGAAAAATTAACAAAGGATTCTTGACCCTGCAGCTAGGGTAATATTTTATCCTAAAGATAGAACTCTGCTGCAGGGGATTTTGTTGCTGACTTCCGCTGCTATTAAAATTATGACCCATCAAACTCTCAAACTCGCCGGGATGAGTTGCGCTGGTTGCGCTGATTCGATCGAACGGATAATTAAATCTATCCCCGGAGTGATTCGATGTCAAGTTAATTTTGGCATGGAACAGGTGGATGTGGACTATGATCCCAAGCGTACCGATCTTAACACTATTCAAGCAAAAGTTAGGGATGCTGGTTTCCAGGCTACACCGATAACGGAAATTAATCTCGAATCCAGGCCAGAAAAAGAACTTCTCACCAAACTATCGATCGCTATTGTTATTAGTATTATACTTTTTATCGGTTCTTTGCCGATGATGACGGGTTTATCTCTATCTTTTATTCCCCACTGGTTACACGCTCCCTTATTACAATTAATTCTCGCTACTCCCGTCCAATTTTGGTGTGGTCAAAGTTTTTATAAAAATGCTTGGAAAGCCTTTAAAAATCGCACCGCCACCATGGACACTTTAGTAGTTTTGGGAACCAGTGCCGCCTATTTTTATTCCCTGTTTTTAACCTTCGGGAGCGATTTTATCGAAAAACAGGGGTTTGATTCCCATGTCTATTACGAAGCATCAGCTATCGTCATTACTCTGATTTTACTCGGTCGTTTCCTCGAAAAACGTGCCAGAAAAGAAACGGCCGCCGCTATTAAACAATTAATGGGATTACAGGCAAAAACTGCTAGGGTGATTAGGAAAGAACAGACACTAGATCTACCGATCGAAGAGGTGAAAGTAGGAGATATAATTTTAGTGCGTCCGGGGGAAAAAATTCCCGTCGATGGCATAATTATCCAGGGCAGTTCTAGCATTGATGAATCGATGGTGACGGGGGAAAGTTTACCCGTGCGAAAAACTATCAATCAACAGGTAATCGGGGCGACAATTAATAAAACCGGTAGCCTACAAATGCAAGCGTTACGAGTGGGAAAAGATACGGTTTTAGCTCAGATTGTCCAATTAGTACAAACCGCACAAGCATCAAAAGCACCTATACAAAGATTAGTCGATCGAGTGACCGCTTATTTTGTGCCGGTGGTGATGATTATTGCGGTAATAACTTTCTTATTTTGGATTCTCCGCACGGGTAATCTCACCCTCGCTTTGATTACAATGGTGGAAGTCTTAATTATCGCTTGTCCCTGCGCGCTAGGATTAGCTACACCCACCTCGATTATGGTGGGAACAGGACAGGGAGCAAAACAGGGAATTTTAATTAAAAACGCCGAAAGTTTAGAATTAGCCCAGGGCATTACTACTATTGTCCTCGATAAAACGGGAACTCTCACCCAGGGTAAACCAACGGTGACGGACTTCTTGACTCGGGAAGGGGTGAGAGATGGACGGGAATTATCGCTGCTGCAGTTAGTCGTGTCGGTGGAGAATCATTCTGAACATCCGTTAGGAGAAGCAATAGTTAGATATGGGCAGTTAAACCAGATTAAAACCCTAGAAGTAACCGAATTTGACTCAATAACTGGGGCAGGAGTGCAGGGAAAAGTCGGGTCGGATTTCGTGCAAATCGGTACACAACAATGGTTAGAACGTCAAGGAGTTGAAACAAAAGTTCTTAAAAAAGTCGCCCACGATTGGGAATGGCAGAAAAAAACCGTGGCTTGGATAGCGGTTAACGGGGGTTTAGAGGGGGTTATCGCCATTTCCGACGTTTTAAAACCTTTTTCTTCCTCAGTGATCGCCAAGCTCAAAAAAATGGGCTTAGAGGTGATGATGATGACGGGGGACAACCTCGAAACCGCAGAGGCGATCGCCGGCGAGTTGGGTATCCGGCGCTTTTTTGCCGCACTCCGTCCCCAAGAAAAAGCCGAAAAAATCGAATATTTGCAGAAAAAAGGGAAAATAGTCGCCATGGTTGGCGATGGCATCAATGATGCGATCGCATTGGCGCAAGCGGACTTAGGTATTGCCATTGGCACAGGGACCGATGTAGCGATCGCCGCCAGCGATATAACCTTAATTTCGGGAGATTTACAGGGAATTGTGAGTGCTATTGAGTTAAGTCGAGCAACAATGCGAAATATCAAAGAAAATCTCTTTTTTGCTTTTATTTATAACCTGATTGCCATTCCCATCGCTGCCGGAGTCCTCTATCCTTTTCTGCTCAATCCGATTATTGCCGGTGCTGCCATGGCTTTAAGTTCCCTTTCCGTGGTGACGAATGCCTTGCGATTGCGTCGAGTTCATCCCAGGGTGGGGAGTGGGGTGTAGGGTGTGGGGTGTAGGGAGTGGGGTGTAGGGTGTAGGGTGTGGGGTGTAGGGTGTGGGGGTTATTTATTTTCAAGGGAACGAATCAAAGTTAGCAGGAGTCGGCCTACTGATTCACATTGATTAAGAATAGGATTGACGCTCTGAGGGGAAGCTAGTTCAACTCTTTGAGAGATTAACCAATGAGTCTCCAACTCTTTGAGAGAACCTTGAGCTATGTACAAAAATTGGATGTATTCTCCCCTGGTTTTGCGTCCATACCCCTCGGCAATATTCGCTGCTATTGACACCGAAGCTCGGCGAATCTGTGTTGTCATCCCATAAAGCTCTTCTTTGGGAAAAGTTTTAGTGAGACGATAGCAACTTTCAGCTAAATTTACGGACTCCTGCCAAACTCTTAAATCTCGGTAAGATTGAATTTTTGAATCCGCCATAGATTTTATCAACTTATCCCTATAGCCTACACTCTACACCCTGTCTCAAACCAAAAGATTGTACTATAATTTCCAGTACCCAGTTTCAATGCAAAGGGGGATAATTTTCGTTAACAATTCTTAAGGAAAAACCAGAAAAATTAGCTGTACGGGGGATGATACCGTAGAAAAGGCAATAGAATAATCATCCTGATATGACTGACTCCCCTGAAATACCTTATTTATTACGCGCTGCCAAAGGAGAAATCTTACCCCGTCCTCCCGTGTGGATGATGAGACAAGCAGGACGTTATATGCAGATTTATCGGGAATTGCGGGATAAATACCCCAGTTTTCGGGAAAGATCGGAAAATGCCGATTTAGCGATCGAAATCTCCCTGCAACCCTGGCGCGCTTTTCAACCGGATGGGGTGATCATGTTCTCCGATATCCTCACTCCCCTAGCGGGAATCGGTATTCCCTTTGATATTATCGAAAGTAAGGGGCCGATTATCGATTCTCCCATTCGTACTCAAGCGCAGGTGGACCAACTTAATCCCCTCGATCCCGATCAGTCTTTACCTTTTATCAAAACGATTTTAAAAACCCTGCGTCAAGAGGTGGGAAATAAATCCACTGTCCTCGGTTTTGTCGGTGCGCCTTGGACTTTAGCAGCCTATGCAGTGGAAGGGAAAGGTTCTAAAAGTTATTCTGTGATTAAAGGGATGGCTTTTTCGGAACCCTCGGTACTGCACCAATTTTTAGATAAATTAGCGGATATGATTGCCACCTATGTCCGTTATCAAATCGATTGTGGGGCGCAAGTAGTACAGATGTTCGATTCTTGGGCGGGTCAATTAACTCCCCAAGATTACGATGTTTTTGCCTTACCCTATCAACAAAAAGTAGTTCGTTTGGTGAAAGAAACCCATCCCGATACACCGTTAATTCTCTACATTAGTGGCAGCGCCGGCGTTTTGGAAAGAATGGGTAAATCGGGGGTTGATATTATTAGCGTCGATTGGACCGTCGATATGGCGGAAGCGAGACAGCGTTTAGGTAAATCGATGATGGTTCAAGGTAATATCGATCCGGGGGTTTTATTCGGTTCCCAGCCCTTTATTCGCGAGCGGATTATTGATACTATTCGTAAAGCAGGTAATCAAGGTCATATTCTTAATTTAGGTCATGGTGTTTTGGTGGGAACTCCTGAAGATAACGTGCGTTTCTTCTTTGAAACCGCTAAAGGATTTAGTTATCAATAAAGTTACTCAGGGAACAGGGGATGGGGAAATGGGGAAATGGGGGGATTCAACTAATACCCCAAAACCCTAAAACCCCAACACCCCAACACCCTTTTGACTTTCACACTGTCCCCTAAATTCTGCTGGATCAATTAAAAAATGAAAAAGATATTTCTAACGGGTGTGAGTGGCTGTATTGGGCATTATATCGCCGAGATTTTACTGGAAAATCCCGACTATGAATTATATTTTTTATTGCGTAATCCCGAGAAGTTAAAATTTACTTACCAAGGGCGATCAAATGTTCATATACTTTTAGGCGATATGCAAAATATTGGGGTATATGCCGAGCTTTTAAAAACAATGAATATAGCGGTTTTAATCGCTACCAGTTGGGGAGGAGAGGAGGAAAGTTATCAAATTAATGTGGTAAAAACCCTAGAATTAATTAGTTATTTAGATGCTCAAATCTGCGAGAAAGTCCTCTACTTTTCTACTGCCAGCATTCTCAATCAAAATAATCAACCTTTACCGGAAGCTGGGGAGATAGGAACTAATTATATCCGCACTAAATATATTTGTTATAGTAAATTTGCTGACCTAGAAATCGCCGATAAAATTATCACTTTATACCCCACTTTTGTCTTAGGTGGTGACGAAAATAAACCCTACTCTCATATCTATGGTGGTTTACCGGATGTGTTGAAATATATCGGTTTAGTGCGTTGGTTTCAAGCTGATGGCAGTTTTCATTTTATCCATGCCAAAGATATAGCTCAAGTGGTGAATTATTTAATCGAAAATCCCGCACCAGAAAGCAAAATTGTCCTAGGCAATCAACGCACAACAGCTAACCAAGCAGTGGAGGAAATCTGTACTTATTTAAACAAAAAAATCTACTTTCGCATTCCTTTATCTTTAACCATTGCTAACTTTTTTATCAAAGTTTTTAACTTGCAGATGGAAGCATGGGACTGTTTTGCGATGAATTATCGCCACTTCACCCACATTAAAACCTATACTGCTGCTGATTTTGGTTTAAAAAACCATTGTTCCACCCTCGATGATGTTTTAGCCTTGCGAGGAATTCCCCGAAAAAACCCTAAGTAGAGGGAACGGAAAAATATCTATAATTAATTCTGTCTGGATACTTACAGCGTTTCCCTAAAGATGAAGTCTAACCTAATGTCTCTCTTAGGTTTGGTGGGTAAAATGTATTCTAAGATACAGTGTTGCCGGCGAGTGAGTGGAACGAACCACAGAGACACAAAGGACACAAAGATCGATCACTACTATATAAGTTATCACACAAAGATAAGAGAGCCACCTAATTCCGCGACTGACTCCCCAAAACGAAAACTTCCCACCTCACCATTAAGATAACTGCTCTATCGGTGATTCTTGAATTAGTACAAGTGTATGAACAACCGCGTGTAAGCATCCCACCGAAAAACTAATGCGCGGGGGGTTTGGGGGGTTCTACCCCCCAAAAACTTGGCTTGAGTGATAAAATCAGAAATAATGCCCAACTCTTAACGCCAAATAGACTAATCTTGAAATTGTCTAGCATGAAATTGAGCGTAACGACCATTAAGATTTAATAACTCCTCGTGATTACCCACCTCGATAATTTCACCCTTTTCTAAGACTAAAATACGGTTAGCTTTTCTGACAGTTGCTAATCGGTGAGCAATAACAAATACCGTGCGCTCCGTCATAATTCTTTCTAAAGCTTCCTGCACTAAAGCTTCCGATTCCGAATCGAGCGCTGAAGTCGCTTCATCTAAAATTAAAATTCTCGGATTAGATAAAACCGCTCGCGCGATGGCGATTCTTTGTCTTTGTCCACCCGATAAATTAACACCCCTTTCTCCCACATAGGTATAGTAACCCTGGGAAAGTTCACCAATAAATTGATGAGCGTTGGCGATTTTTGCCGCTTTTTCTACCTCTTGCAGATTAAAATCTCCCTGGCCAAAAGCGATATTTTGGGCTATAGTACCAGAAAAGAGAATATTTTCCTGCAAAACTACGCCAATTTGTCGCCGGAGACTTTTTAAAGTCACATCACGAATATCCACCCCATCGATTAAAATCTTGCCGGCAGTGGGGTCATAAAAACGCAATAAAAGATTAACTAAAGTGGTTTTTCCCGCTCCCGATGCTCCCACTAAAGCAATCATTTCCCCAGCGTGTGCAGTAAAATTAATATTTTTTAAAACCTGTCTGTCCTCATTGTAAGAAAAATTTACTTGACAATATTCAACTTCTTTGCTGTGGGGTGGCAACTCGATCGCATTCGGTTTTTCGGTAATTGTTGGCAAAATAGCTAACAATTCAAAAATCCGATCCATGGAGGCTTGACCCTGTTTAAATTGATTATAATTACTGGTAATATGGGCGATGGGATCGATTAACATTGCCACCGCCGCCACATAACTAACAAACTCAACACCAGTTAAATTCTTTTGGGAAATTTGCCAACCCGCAAGGAAGAATAAAAAGATAACTCCCATCGCTTGCAAGAATCCCACCACGACGTATTGTAAAGCTTTGGTGGATTCTGATAGGTATTGAGCGCGGCGATTTTCTTCCGCTTCTTTGGCAAAAAGCTCGGTTTGATAATCTTCAGCAGCGAAAGCTTGCACCACACGAATACCGCCAAAAACTTCGGTTAATAACGAAGAAAGGTTAGATATTTTCGCTTGGGCGCGACGAGCATATTGTAATAATTTTTCACCAAAAAATCCCACCAAAACTCCTAACAAAGGAGCGATAATAATGACAGCGATCGTCAATTGCCAGTTAACAATAAACATATAGGCAAAGACGACAATTAACTGTAAGGCTGAAGGAATAAAATCATGGAAAAATTTGTTAATTACTTCCCCAATGCGATCAATATCTTCCGTTAAACGATAGGATAAATCACCAGTTTTTGCCGTTTCAAAGTAATTTAAGCCGAGGGTTTGCAGGTGTGCATAAACTTTTTTTCTTAATTCCAGGGCAATTTTTAAAGAAGCTTTTGCCATCAGGGAATCTTGCCCATACTGAGACATTCCCCGCAGTAAAAAAACCACTGCCCCCACCCCCGAAAGTGTCGCCAATGCCTGCACATTTCCCTCACCGATATATCTGGCCATTTGTCCAGCTAACCAAGCTAAAATCGGCCAAAATACCGTAAATCCGATCGTACAGATAAACGCCAAAATAATTGTTTGGGTTTGGGGACGGAGATAGGGAATGAGGTTCCAATAACTAGAGCGAGATTTCAAAATAATTTAGCACCTTTAAATATTAAGTATTCCTGCAAAATTAATTTGCTAGTCGAGACAGTTATCAGTTATCAGTTATCAGAACGTAGGTTGGGTTGAAGCATGAAACCCAACACCCCCAGGGATTACGCTACCGCTAACCCATCCTACAAATAATTGTGCCTCCCTACTTACTGTTTACTGATCACTGTTTACTGTTTAGGCACTCTTGCACTTTGGACAGAGGGTTAGGGAGAGGTATAATTAACCTTGCTTAGGTACTGAAGAAAAGGAGATTAACTAACAAATTTGCCTAAGGGGTTAATCGGGGGGTAGAGACGTTTTTAGTTCACGTCCCTACGATATTTTCCAATAATACAAAGTTATTCTGGGATTAAACCGCCACAGCTTGATGAATGTAGCCTAATTCCGTCAATTTGTTCCAGACTTTGGCGACACTTTCCTCTAAAGTCTCTAAATCGGTGCGGCATTCCACTTCTGGGTTAAAAGGTGGTTCATAGGGATCATCAATTCCCGTAAAAGACTTGATTTCGCCAGCACGCGCTCTTTTATATAATCCTTTCACATCGCGATCCTCACAGACGTTTAAGGGAGCATTCACGAAAACTTCGACAAAACTCCCAATTTTCCCCCGTACTTCCTCGCGAATCTCACGATAGGGAGAAATAGCCGAAACTAGGACAATCACACCGTGACGGGTGAGCAAATTAGACACAAAACCAATGCGACGGATATTTTCATCCCGATCCTCTTTACTAAATCCTAAACCTTTGGTGAGGTTCGTCCGCACTATATCGCCATCGAGAACTTCAATGGAATAACCTTCAGCGATTAATTTTGCCTGTAATGCCTCGGTAATCGTGCTTTTCCCCGCACCGCTCAATCCCGTTAACCAAACCGTCACGCCGCGCTGTTTCATAGTAATCATTAATAATACTTAAATCCTGTTTAGCGTACCATATCTCAGTGATCAGTGATCAGGAGTCAGGAGATAGGAGTCAGGAGTCAGGAGTCAGGAGTCAGGAGATTATTTTATTTATTCTCCCTACACCCTACACCCTACACCCCACACCCTACACCCCACACCCTACACCCTACACCCCACACCCTACACCCTACACCCCACACCCCACACCCCACACCCCACACCCCACTTCCCCAACCTGATTGAAACAAACAACCTGTCACCACGATCACTGATAATGTATGTTGAGTTACTGTCTTGAATTAAGGTAATGTTTAAGAAATTCCCCCCTCACACCCCGCTCATTCTTGGACTAGGTTCTGGGGTTGCGCTTTTTACTCTCACCAGTCTCTTTCTCTTTCACCCGAAAATTCTCGCTTGGCTCGATCGCAATAGTGCTTCGGTTCCTAGCCAAGATCCTAACCAATCCTCTGCCGTAGTTGATAGCGCTTCCTTACCACAAACCGAGCGAGATGTCAAGTTAAAAGATGTTGCTGATGCCAATGCGCCCTCTTTAGAGCGTAGTCGCGCCCGCTATCTCTTGGCTATGGATTTATTGAGAAAATATGAAGGCGGTCCGGCTTTAAAACAATTAGAAGGCTTAGAAAAACAATATCCTGTCCTCGCTCCCCAGATTCTCCTCAAACAGGGACGCGCCTACGAATTAAGCAATGATAGTGAAAGAGCGCGAGAAATTTGGCAAAAATTACTGGAAACCTATCCCCAATCGCCCGTAGTGGCGGAAGCTTACTACTCTTTGGGCAAATACGACCCCAGTTATCATGAAAAATTGCTCAAGGAATACCCCCGACACCCGCGCACTTTGGCTTTAATTCGCCAACGTCTTCAAGAAAATCCCGATCAATTTCCCTTATGGTTGCAGTTAGCCAAGGCTAATCCTTTTGATCCTACCCTCAATCAGGCCCGCGATCGTTTGGTGAAAGACTACGCCAATCAGTTAACTCCGGCGGATTGGGCAATGATTGGGGCGGGTTATTGGCAGTCGGGATTGTACGAAAAGGCCTATAAAGCCTACGCTAAAGCCACTCCTAGCCCCGAACAAGCCTATCGTTACGCCCGCGGGCTACAAATTGCCAAAAAACTGCCAGAAGCTCGCATCGCTTACCAAAAATTAATTAAAACCTATTCCCAAGCCCCAGAAACCGGTTTAGGATTACTGCGACTCGCCCAAATTTCTCCTAACCGCGATGCCGTAGCATATCTCGATCGCATTGTCAAGCAATTTCCCGATCGCGCTCCGGAAGCTTTGGAGGCGAAAGCCAAATTACTCAACTCAACTAATGCTCAGGCCGCTAGTCAAACATGGCAGACTCTATTAAATAAATACCCAAAATCCGACGAAGCCGCCGATTATCGCTGGTTAATGGCCCAAAGAGCTGCTAAATCCGGTGATTACGCCAAGGCGTGGCAGTGGGCGCAGCCAATTGCGGTTAATAATCCCGATAGTCAAATTGCCCCGAAAGCGGCCTTTTGGGTGGGAAAATGGGCGCAAAAACTGGGCAAAAACCAAGAAGCAAAACAAGCTTTTACCTACACTATTTCTCGTCATCCCCATTCCTATTATGCTTGGCGCTCGGCGGTTTTATTAGGTTGGGACGTGGGGGATTTTACCACTGTCCGCTCCTATAATCCTACCACCGTCAAACCCGCCACTCGTAACGATCCCCCCGCCGGTTCGGAAGCTTTCAAGGAATTATATCGAATTGGTGAAGATACGGACGCTTGGAATCTCTTCCAAGCAGAAATTGTCGATCCTTGGCATTTAACCGTTGACGAACAATTTAACCTCGGTGTCTATAAACTCTCTCGCAATCAAAATTTAGAAGGAATTAACCTGATTTGGCGCTTGCGAGAAAGAGATACCCCAGAGGAAAAGGAAGCCTGGAAAGTCCTGCGACAAAATGATAAATACTGGCACGCTTTATTCCCTTTCCCCTACTACGATAGCATCCTACAATGGTCTAAAGATAGACAATTAAATCCCCTGCTAGTGACGGCTTTAATCCGGCAAGAATCCCGCTTTGAAAAAGAAATTCGTTCTCCTGTGGGGGCAGTGGGATTAATGCAGATTATGCCCGATACAGGTAAATATATCGCGGGTAATACTGGCAATAAAAGTTATTCTTTAACCAATCCCGAAGATAACATTATGATGGGGACATGGTATCTCGATTATACCCATGGCAAATTCGCCGGAAATTCACTTTTTGCCGTGGCTAGTTATAACGCCGGACCTGGGGCAGTTTCTAAATGGAAACAGCGTTTTGATTTTAGCGATCCCGATGAATTTGTCGAGAATATTCCCTTTAGAGAAACTAAGGGTTATATAGAATCGGTGTTTGGTAATTATTGGAATTATCTCCAGATTTATAACCCTGAAATTCAAGAGCAAATGAAGAGAGTTGCTAACCCTTCCTAGGGGATTGATGGGGATGGGTAATTAACTCATTCCCTTAAAGTTATAATTAAATTGAAGATATATCCCCCCTTAATCCCCCCTTAATAAGGGGTGTGCCGATCCCCCCTGCCCCCCTTAATCTATCCCTTATAGGGATCTTTCTTAACAATTTTTGCAGTAAGCACTCCAACCCTTATCCTGACTTGATTTCAGTTTTTTCTTTGTCAGTAAGGGTGTCAACAAGGAATATTACAAATTGTTAACCGAGTCTTGAAAGCC
>NZ_JADBUZ010000011.1:0-8028 GCF_020245305.1 Microcystis sp. M20BS1
GGCTTTCAAGACTCGGTTAACAATTTGTAATATTCCTTGTTGACACCCTTACTGACAAAGAAAAAACTGAAATCAAGTCAGGATAAGGGTTGGAGTGCTTACTGCAAAAATTGTTAAGAAAGATCCCTATAAGGGATAGCTTGATAAGGGGGGCAGGGGGGATCGACACCCCCCTTATCAAGGGGGGCAGGGGGGAGAACCCAAATAACCAGATTTAGTATAACCCCTAAACTAATACACTTGTGCTATAGCTTGCCCAAAAAAATTCCAGAAAAGGGAATGAGGGAAAAAAAGGGAAAAAAAGGGAAAAAGGGTTACAGAGTCCTCCCAGCACCGCACACCACCCGAAAACCGTTGACGAAGTCGTTGTCGCGGCGGTTGAGGCTGAGGCGGCAGGCAGAACGGCAGAAATCTGGATTGAGGTACCAAGAACCGCCCCGGAATGGATAACGATTATCATTCCCATTTTCTATCCAAGCACTGCCATCCGTCGGTGCATCCTTATAGTCATCGTGCCAGGTATCGGCACACCATTCCCAGACATTGCCGTGCATATCGTACAACCCAAAGGCGTTAGCTACCTGAAAATAGCCCACTGGGGTTGTTTTACGTCGATATTTTCCTTCGGGTTCATCGGCATAGTAGGTTTCAGTACCTCGATAGTTAGCTAAATCTGCCGTTATCGTTTCCCCAAAGTGAAAGGCGGTTGTTGTCCCCGCTCTACAGGCATATTCCCATTCTGCCTCACTCGGTAGCCGATACTCCCGTTTTGTTTCCCTTGATAGTCGTTTACAGAATTCTGTTGCTTGATACCAGTTGACTCTTTCTACGGGTAGCTCATCCCCTTTAAAGTGAGAAGGGTTTGTCTCTAGGTCGATGGCTATTTTAGCGGTTGCGGCGATAGCTTGCCACTGAGCTTGGGTGATAGGATAACGTCCCATGTAGAAAGAGGAAACGGTTACTCGGTGTGGGGGTTTTTCTCGTCTAAATCCATCCCAACCAAATTTTTTCACCAGTCTTTCGATTTCCTCGTCTTCAGTTCCCATCATAAATGTGCCGCCGGGGATTTCCATCAATTCCAATTCGACTCCCTCGGCTAGTTTTTCGACAATGCCTTCTGCTTGCCTTTTTTCCTTTTTAATTACCCATGTTGCTCCTTCAAAAGGATTTTGATACTGACGTTCTATGGTTGCTAGGGTAAATTCAAAGGTACGGGTTTCTAGGATTTCGATGGTGGCAACGTCAAAGATAGAGGTTTTTAAGGGAGGTGGCGAGGATTGAGGGATTGGAGGGGGATTGGAGATATTAACGGCGATTTTTTCGGCAAATTCTGCGTATTCTCCCCCCAGATTGCGTAAGACTTCGATGCTGACTTGAGCAAAGGGAAGAATTTTTTCTCTTTGTTCTCGGGGATAGGTGGGTAATAGGGTTAATAAAGCGGCAAAACTGCGGATAGGACTTTTAATTTCCCCGGCAATATATTGGGAAATAGCATCGAGTACCTTGATAGTTTGTCGCCTACCGATAGCATCATTTAAGACTTGACGTACCCCGGGTAAAAAGTCATAGACTCGATACTGTCCTTCTTCATTTTCTACAATCGGTTTTAATAAACCTCCCATATAAAATTCTGCCACATGAACGGGACGCACTTCGTTTAAAAGAGTTTTACGAATAAGATTGACCACCTGCATACTTACCGGGGCAGCTGCCATCATTTTTGCTAGTTTTTTGGCCGGTTCTGACGCGGTGGCAAAAAATCGCTCGACCATTGCCTCGGCCTTATTTTTAATGCTGTTTTTATCCTCGCTGTCTTGCTTATTTTCCTCTCTGGATATAGGGGGAATTTCGATAATTTGTTGTTTAATAAATTCTAAATCAAATAAAAAGGCAGAAATCTGAGCATTACCTGAACCAGCGACAACTTTTGCCCATTGTTTGAGGACTTCTATTTCTAACGTGATTACGGGAATAAGAAGGGTATTTTGCCAGTTAATCGGTAGCCATTGGGGATAATTTTTTAAGATTAATTTCGGATTGGGAACCCCGGCAGTTAAAGCAGTGGTAAAGAGTTTACGTCCCCGTCCTAGTTGGGTACTATTCCATAATCTTTCGGGGAAAAGTTGCAGAATAGCGGTGGGTTGTTTTTCTGACCAATCTTTTAACCAAGGATGAATTAAGGCTTTTTGCCAGAGAGGAGAAACACAATCACTTACTAGCAAAACTAATCCCCGTCCCCTGGGATGAATAAGTTCTTTATGGGGGTGATAACGTTGTCCCGGTTTACCTTTTTTTCTGCGTCTTACTAACTGTAATTCTTGATTATTTGAGGTTGATAGTTGCCAAACTCTGACGGTTTTAAATGCTCCTTGATTTTCTAAGAGATTTTGTAACTCATTAATTAATTCTCGCCAAATGAAAGAGGATCTAGATTCTTCTACTACTAATTCGAGGGTTAACCAGCGTTCCGGTTGGGGTTTAGTCACGGGTAGCCAAATATCCCTTTCTGCAATAAAAGAAGCGGTTGCTTCTTCATCTAAAATCGTTTTAGTTGCTGAGGGAACTTTTCCCATGAAAGGACGCAAAGCGCGACTAATAAAGAGTGCTGTCTGTAATGCAGCGGCAGCAGGAACTTGAAAAGGAAAGTCTTGGATTGGGGTAGTTTTTTCTATTTCTTTGGGGAGAGATTCTTCGGTAATAACATCGACATTTGGTGGAGATTTTGATAGAGTATCTTCTGGAATGTTTTCTAAATTTTCCTCTATTTGATTAGAAGTTGATGAATCTATTGGCTGTTTATTTTCTGGAAATATTGGCGGTGATTGCAAGTCTTCAACACCCATTTGTAGGGCCAACCAGATACTATCAGCTACATCTTCATCACTGAGTTGTAACCGTTCGAGTAGTCCTGT
Source organism: Microcystis sp. M20BS1 (assembly GCF_020245305.1). Classification (NCBI taxonomy): domain Bacteria; kingdom Bacillati; phylum Cyanobacteriota; class Cyanophyceae; order Chroococcales; family Microcystaceae; genus Microcystis; species Microcystis sp. M20BS1. The sequence continues at coordinate 2,913 of NZ_JADBUZ010000011.1, forward strand.
TTGCTCTAGATAATCTAATAGTTTTTTAATTGATGAATTGGATGGGGATTCACTCATCTTCTACCCTCCCCAAATCTTTCAAAAGTTGATTAATCAGGTCATCTTCAGTTGATATAGCTCCTTTTTTGACCATAAAAATAGCATTAAGTAATTGATCCGTGGCTAGGGTTTGTGAATTGCGCTTTTGAATGAAGTTATCAATAAGTTTATCGATGTCTGGATTATTAGCAATTGTTTCTTCTAAATGGGCCTCAATTATTTTAATTAAGTCGGGTTTCTCTGGCTCTTTCATGGTTAAACGGAGACAACGACGCAAAAAAGGTGCAGGAAAGTCTCGTTCTCCATTGCTAGTTAAAATCACAAAAGGAAAAGCGTTACAGATAACTAAACCATCATTTATAGGTGTTTTTATATCTTTCTGGGTAACGTCGGTTGTATCGGTATAAGCAGTGCGGACTTCAACGCTTGGGACTTCTTCTTTTAGCCTAACTAATTCGGGAATTTCAAAGCGTCCTTCTTCAAATAAGGTGAGTAAATCATTGGGTAAATCGATATCACTCTTATCAATTTCATCAATTAACAGTACTCTTGGCTTTTCTGACTCTAATAGTGCGGTTCCCAAGGGTCCAAGGGTAATATATTTTTCAATCTGTTTTAATTGGTCTTTTCGTTCTTTTGGGGTTAATTCTTTTTGCTCTCGTTCCAGTAATTTAACTTCCTGTAACCGACCGATCGCATCATAGTTATAAAGTCCATCTTTTAGGGTAGTATGGGTGGTAATCGGCCAGTATAATACTTCTCCTAATTTTAATTCCTGGGCGACTTTATAGGCAAGAGATGACTTTCCTGTCCCTGGTTTGCCGGTTACTAATAAAGGTCGCCGTAAATACAAGGCTGCATTGACCATTTTAATTTCTTCTTCGCGCACTAGAAAGGTTTCTCCCCGATGCTTACGACGACTTTCTCCCGGTTGCTTTTCTTTGCCAAAAGGTCGCCAGCTGGGGGGTTCTGGTAATTCCCAATCGTCTGTGGGTTTTTGATTTCCTGTAAATTTTTTCCAGTCTGTCATAGTTCAATTTATGGCATCAAAAGTGGATAGTTGGGGGGAACAAGCTGATAGTCATCCCACAGTAATGATAGATGATTCCCAATATTATTATCTTCTAACCAAGCGGCGGAACGTCTATTTTTAATTATTTCTGGTAATTTCTCTAGTGGACATTGACAGATAGGGTCTAATTTTTCCTGACAGTTAAGTTCTGGGTTAGCATCCGGTCGTATCCACAGAGATAAAGGTATTCCAGTTTCGTATAAAATGGCTAGAATATTTTTTAACTCTAAGGAGTTTTCTTGACTGAGATTAGTTAACCTTGAACCGATAACATTGTTAAATTTATGATATTTGAGTATTTTATTCGGATGGTCATTATTTGCCAGAGGTTTTTTAAAAATAACTGTTTGCTGATTGTTTGATTCGATCAGTTCTTGGATTTCTTCTTCACACTTTAAGATTTGGGTCAGATTTTGCTGCTGTATATTCCGAAAAAGTTGGCATTTTTTGATCCATAAATAGGTTTGTTGATTGTTGATATTTTCGGCTGTTATTCGTTCTGAAAATCTCATGATTACCTCATGATCGACTCCCCAATGATGAGGATCGCAGCCTGTAGCTGTTGCCACTTCATCAATTGAAAATAAATCAATCGGTTTAATCTCTTTTTCAATAAATCTATAGGGAAGAAAAAATTGAACTTTTTCTAGGGAAGATTGACAGATATTTTCTGATTCTCGTTTAAATTTTTTTAGGTGATTAATCAATTCATTTTCTTGGAGATGATTACCCAGACTTATTCCTTCATTGGGGGTTAAAGATTGATATTCTCCACGTTTTTGAGGTTCTTTTTCTGTGGGATGATAATTGTTGATATCTTTAACAATCCAAGCTCTCAGCATTAAAGATTTGTTTTCTTCTGTAAGGGTAACAAATAAGCAGGGATTTTTGTCTGTTGATTTTTGAGCAATATTTAGTGATCGATGCTTAAGATTATTTTCTAAAGTATTGATTAAAACTTCCCATTTTGTTTGATATTTTTTTAGCCATTCTGTAAAGTTATCTTTTAATAAATTCGCCAGAGCATCTCTTGAGTTTAACTGAATGACTAAATACCCAATAAATATTTCTAGCCAAGAAAATTTTGATTGAGAAGTATAGGTAAAATGTCTTTCATCTAATTGATAGAGTATTTCTATAAAATCAGACCAAGAGGAAGGAATTTTTCTAGGTAAATCCACTAAATGATCCCTCACTTCAATTCTTAAATTTTCAGAAGCTGTATTAAGTTGATCTTGATAACTCTTGTTTTCAAATATACATCTAAGCAAGGAGATGATTCTAGGGATTCTTCCTTCTACTTGTGCTATATATAGCAACTTATCCCAAGCTTTTAAAAGAACATTAGTAGGAATAAAAAATGCAGATTTGGCAACCAATTTTTCCTTATCAGCACTTACTGCCATCCCCACTACTCCCCCCAATTGGTCATCCCAGATAGCTGTCCCACTAAACCCACCTTCTACAGCATATCCTGTGCTTTTATTATCTTCTATCTGAATTTTGTTGTTAGCAATATGACCTATTATCTTACCATCAGACCAGACACCTCCATCTCTGGAAAAACCATAAGCTTTATAATTATGATCAGATAAATCTCCTATTTTAGAGGTAATTAAAGAAACTGGTTGAGCTTGTGAAGGAACTGAATCTTTTAATTTTAAAATAGCAATATCTTGAGGATCGTTGCTGTTAAATTTAACCGGATGCCAAACTTCTACGGTTGCTTCTAAAGATGTACCCGATGCAATGATAGGAAAATCACACTCAATAATGTCAGTGGGTTTCTTAGTAGATGTTACATCTTTTTCTCCTATTGATTGATTAACAACATGAGCGCAGGTAATCAAGTATTCTGATGATATTAGAAATCCTGCCCCAACAATTTCTATTTTATCATCTTTATTTTGTCGTTGCTTATAAATTCTGACCAGAGAAGATTCTAGAGATGCAACCATTATTTTTATCTAAGTCCTCATTGAGTAGATGATTGCTTATTTTTTTCCTTGTTATCCCATTTTAGGGTAATTTCATAGTTAACATCGGCGCTGCCAGATGCAATAATAGCCCCTAGTCCAACAGTCATTTTTATCCCGAATTTTACCTCTACCTGATCGGCTGGTTCATTCAAACTTTTGACCTTATTAATTATGGCATTTGCCACCGGTTTTATGCCATTTAATGCGTCTTCAAAAGACTGAGCGGCTTTAACAGCTATTTCATCTGTTAGACTAATAAGTTCATCTTCTGGTTTCGGTTTGGGTAAGGGTAACTTTTCATCCACCTCGATGTAAATCGTTCCCTCATCCGAGGTAAATTCCACTAAACGAGTCATAAAAATTCTCCTGTTTATTTTATTGCGGTTGTCTAGACTTAATCAATCACAACTCCATCTTTTTAGCCTCATACCTAATTATATCTCTTTACCAAGTGTTCGGTTGAAAGTTAGCATCATTAATAATAGCCACCGTATCCCCAGATGGTTTAATCACAAATAAACCTTTTTTATAAGCATAGCGATCTACACCTTCGTTGATTTCAATTCCCGCTACTGCACCGTAAGCTCGATAGTTTTTGTAATGGGGAAAAGCGATTTTAAAACGAGTCAATTTTTCGATAAATTCATCCACATCATCTTGAGATAATCTCGATTTACATTCCACCACCACGAGATCGGTATCATCCACCCCTAGGATATCAATTTCCATGGCGATACCTTGACGTTTGACTCTAGCACGGGGATAAACTTCCTTAATATCAATGCCTTTTTCCTGAAAAAGCCGTAAAACCGCCGGTTCTACCAATTCCTCCACAAATCGACCCCAGCGAGTGGTCAGACTATCTACCGCTTTGCTGGTTCGTTCTACGGTGCGTTTCAGTTCTGCCATCGAGCGATCGGCTTCGGCGGCCCGGCGATCGCTTTCTAATTTTGCTTCGGCAGCTTGGCGCTCAAGTTCGGCAGCCCGGCGCTCGTTTTCTAATTTCGCTTCGGCGGCCCGGCGCTCGTTTTCTAATTTCGCTTCGGCAAAGATACGTTCCATTTCGGCCCGACGAAGATCGCTTTCCCTTAAACGGCGATCAAACTCCTCGGCGGAAGCGCGGAATAGCTGGTAAATATCCTCAAGGGTAACGGGTTCACTCATGGACTGACAGGGGGTGCCGATAGACGGGGGGATTTAACACTTACCTATAATGCCTAATTATATCTCTTTACCAAGTGTTCGGTTGAAAGTTAGCATCATTAATAATTGCCACCGTATCCCCAGAGGGTTTAATCACAAATAAACCTTTTTTATAAGCATAGCGATCTACACCTTTGTTAATTTCAATTCCTGCCACTGCACCGTAAGCTCGATAGTTTTTGTAATGGGGAAAAGCGATTTTAAAACGAGTCAATTTTTCAATAAATTCATCCACATCATCTTGAGATAATCTAGGTAGTAATTCGACTAAAACGAGTTCTGTATCATCCACGCCTAGAATATCGCTTTTCATGGCGATGCCTTGACGCTTGACTCTGGCACGGGGATAAACTTCCTCGCCAATTCAAAAATGATCGCCCCGTTCGTAGTAAGCTCTTTAGGACTGATTATGGCTAAAGCCATTACTACAAACAAAAAGGCGATCGCCCTGAAAATTAAGGAATAAGTTCGGGATTGGTACAGTTATTTTTTCCTCTTCCTGTAAGATCAACCCCTTCATGTACATAAGCAGCACATTCCAAAGCTCTTTGATTTACACTATAAGGGACTTGCGCTTTGATAATGTAGCATTTAGGGCTGGTCTTATTCTTCTAGAGAGCGATTTTCTGGCTGAGATATTATTCCCACGCAAGTCCCTAAAGATACAGGTATCTAAATAAGCGGCGGTTATCATAATTTTTTACCTCATGAACTTTGCACTGTACGGTGTTAGAGGTATCATGCAGATTCAGTTAGAGTATTATTTGTTATTAGCGGCGGCTTTATTTTGTATCGGAATTTATGGTTTAGTCACCAGTCGCAA
>NZ_JADBUZ010000110.1:0-15710 GCF_020245305.1 Microcystis sp. M20BS1
ACCGACCCAACTGCAACAAAAAGCGTTAGATTTATTGGGAGTTTCCCTGATTTGTACCCAGTAACGGGGCGGCGGAAATTCTCTTAATCCCTTCTACAGCACAGGTTATGGCCTTTTGTCAACGGGGAAGTCCAGATATATTAGTAAAAATTATCAATTGAATGTTAAGAAGTCCGGACAGTAGGTACGCTCCTCGAGCAAGATTGCTGTCGGCTCGATGGTTAGTGCTGCCCTTGGGTAATGGAAAAGAGACGGCGCTGACAGTGACAAATCCCAAGGATAGCAATCCCAAAGCGAGCGGACTGCTGCTTTCTGGTACGGCTGTCACCTCAGCAAAGGGAATGATAGTTTCAAACAGATACACGAGAGACGATCCCGATCCTTGCAAAGGAGAAAGATCAAGTCCTGGTTTAGATGAGCGACTAACCGCAGAAATTAAAGGGTTAACTGCAAGAGTCGCTGATCGGGAATTTACCAGTCGGGGGATTCTGATAGCTTTGGTTGTTGCTATTTTAGGAGGAGCGGCCAAAATTTTTGGTTTTCTCCCCAATCCTTGACAGCGATCGCATAATGTTTGAGGAAATTAACGCCCAATTGAAACGGCTAAAAAATTAAACTACAAAGATCGAGTGTCTTTTCTGTCAATCTTCTTGGGGATATTTTTCCCAAAGATCCGTGATTTGGCGAAGACTTTGAAAGTTACCATTACCGAGGATCAAATGATCTAGGAGAGGAATGGCTAGATAGGTAGCTCCCTGTAATAATTGTTCTGTGAGTAAAATATCGTCTTGACTAGGCACAAGTGACCCAGTGGGGTGATTATGGGCGATAATTAACTTAGTAGCTGATTGTTTCACTACTTCTCGAAATATTTCTCGTGGATGTACCAGTGTTTCCGTGGCTGTGCCGATAGTAATCACTTTTAGTGCGATTAACTGATTTTTGACATCGAGTAAAATAACGGCGAAACGTTCCTGAGACTGATACATTAGTTCGTGTCCAAGGATAGCGGCAGCGGTATCGGGACTATCGATAACCATTTTTTCCGTCGGTCGTCGTTGAAAAGCTCGTTTTCCCAATTCGATCGCCGCTAGAATAGTAGTAGCCTTAGCCGGTCCAATGCCATGAATAGCGGTTAATTCTTGGGGCTGAATATCCCTCAAAACGTCCAAAGGATCCCGGCGATATTTACTCAATTCATTGAGAATATGCTGTCCTAAACCCACCGCCGAGAGTTTCCCCTTACCTTGACCTGTAGCCAGTAAAATCGCTAATAATTCGGCGTTGCTGAGGTTTTTCGCCCCGACACTGATTAAACGTTCCCTCGGTCTTTCACTGACGGGAATATCGGCAATTCTTAAGCTGTAGGTCATGGAAGTGGCAAGCTACCGCGATAAAATTCCATCATACAATTTTAGCCAGTGCCTAGAGGGATTTGGCGGGTAAATCAAGGGGAAAAATTCTGGGTGCATCTCACTTATGCAGGAATACCGACAATCAGCAATTATCAGTGACTCTTAGATGATTACAAATGTATCAGCAGCTGCGTGTAAGCATCCCACCGAAAAACTAATGCGCGAGGGGTTTGGGGACGGCGCTTGCGTCCCCAACGGGGGGTTTGGGGGGTAGAACCCCCCAAAAGCTTGGATTGAGTGATAAAATCGGAAGTAATACTAAATCCTGTTATTAAAAACTGATTATTTATTCTCCGTTTTGCATCAGTGCCTCTTGCATGAGTGCCTCTCTTTATAAGTAGCCTATACTCAACGGATTTAGTATGATGCCCGATTTTAGCCGAGAGTTTCCCCGTAAAAATCCCAATTGGTAGATTTACAAAAATGAAATGCACCCAAAACTCTCCTTACTGATAGCGAATTCCCGCATCTTCGAGGCGCTGTAAGGCTTCCCCTAATCGCGGGATATCGGCGATTAAACTGACGCGCACATAACCTTCCCCTCCCTCCCCAAAAGCATTGCCCGGAGTGACAACGACACCGGTTTTTTGCAAAACACTGAGGGCAAAATCCGTGGAAGTCATACCGACGCTACAGGGGACCCAGAGATACATTGTCGCCTTAGAGGGGGGAATATCCCAACCTAATTGTCCCAAACCTTTGATTAAAAAATCTCGTCGCTGTCGGTATCTTTCCTGTACTTGTTTGACGTATTCATCGGGCAGTTGTAGGGCGGTTTCGGCCGCTTTTTGGATGACGGAAAAGATGCCATAATCGAGATTAGTTTTCAGGGTGCGTAACCCTTGAATAATATCGGAATTGCCCACGACAAAACCGACGCGCCACCCGGCCATATTATAGGTTTTCGAGAGGGTATGAAATTCCACACTAATCTCTTTTGCCCCCGGAATTTCTAATAAACTGGTGGGCTGATAACCATCAAAACTTAATTCAGCATAACAGAGATCGTGGACGAGCATAATCTCATATTGCTGGGCCCAAGCAACGATTTTTTCAAAAAATTCCCGAGGGGCAACGGCGGCGGTGGGGTTACTGGGATAGTTAAAATAGAGGATTTTCGCCTGTTTAGCCACATCTTCGGGGATAGAATCGATATCTATCAGCCAATCCTGTTCCGCTTTTAAAATGATCGGGTATAGCGTCGCCCCAGCAATCAAAGGACCGCGAAAATGGGCGGGATAGGCGGGACTGGGAACCAAGACCACATCCCCGGGGTTAACATAAGCCAAAGCCAGGTGAGATAGGCCCTCTTTGGAACCTAGCAAGGGTAAAGCTTCGTTATCGGGATTGAGTTGCACACCATAAGAGCGATCATACCATTTAGCGATCGCTTCTCGGAAACTGGCGGTTCCTTCAAAGGGGGGATAACCGTGAAATTGGGGGGTTTCAAAAGCTTGAATGGCCGCTTCGATAACTGGACGCGGGGCAGGACCGTCCGGGTTGCCCATACCTAAATCGATTAAATCTAGTCCTTCTTTGCGGGCTAAGGCTTTTAATTCATCCAAGCGGGCGAAAACGTAGGGGGGTAAGGCACTTAATCGCTTGGCGCGGCTATTCGTCCAATTTACACTCATTACTTCTTGGCTTACTGATCGAGGTAATCTAACATTATGGCACGAGTGTATGGCTAATTCAGCAGTTAGTTATTAGCTTCTTTGTGCCTCAGTATGGCTGGAATTGCCCGACATCGGAGATGGAGAGGCAAACTAAGGTAATCTAACTAATAGAGGCCCAAAATTACTGATTAGCCCTAGCATTAACCCCATTCTTCGCCATTAGCGGCCGGTAAGTCCTGACTCCTCACTCCTCAATTCTTTTCTCAAATATGACTGCGATCGCTGTTCAGATAACTTCTATTTTACCCGCCGACACGACGGTTATAGCTTGGCCACAAGTGCCAAAAGAGGAACAAGAAAGATTATCAAGGGCAATTAGGGGCAAAAGTCCTGAAATTATAGTCTATCCCGCTAATACGGCCGCTTTAGCCTCTCTGGTGCGTTTTGCCAACGAAAATCGTCTGTCTTTACTGGCCTACGGTCAAGGCAGTAAATTAGATTGGGGTGGATTAGTCCAGTCACCCGATATTTTAGTCAGTACCCAAAATCTCAACCGGATTATTGACCATGCTAGGGGAGATTTAACTATAACCGTGGAATCTGGGCTTAAACTAGCGGATTTACAGGCTTTTTTGGCTCCTAGCGGTCAATTTATTCCTCTTGATCCCAGTTACGCCGCTAATGCCACGATTGGCGGTATTATGGCCACGGCCGACGCGGGAACATGGCGGCAAAGATACGGTGGAGTCCGGGATCTGATCCTAGGATTCTCCTTTATCCGTCACGATGGCGAGATTGCTAAAGCTGGAGGGCGTGTGGTCAAGAATGTGGCGGGATACGACATGATGAAGCTATTTACGGGTTCCTACGGCACTTTGGGGATTATCGATCAAATTACCCTGCGACTGTATCCCGAAACCCCTAACTCAGAAACCCTGATAATCACTGGAAATAGCGAAAATATTAGCAAATTGAGTCAAGTTATTCGGCAATCGTCCCTAACTCCCACCGTGGCTGAATGTTTAAACCCAGGGATGACGCAAGCACTAGGATTAGAGGAAAAAGTCGCTTTACTGCTGCGTTTTCAAAGCATTCCCGAAAGTATTAGCGAACAATCGCAACAGGTGAGTTATTTAGGGCAACAGTTAGATTGTCAGACTAATTATTATCGGGATGAGGAAGAAGTTTCTCTAGGGCAAAGATACCGAAAAACAATCGATAATTATGATCAAGAGGGCATTTTTTTCGGCAAAATAGGATTATTACCTAGCAATTTAGATCTAGTGATCGACCAAATTAACGGACTAGCCTCGATTAATATTAGTAGCGGCGTGGGTAAAGTTATCTTAAAATCGGAGGAAAATCTTGACAAAATTCGCTCTTTATGCAGTGCCAATCACGGTTATTTAACGGTGTTAACCGCACCCCCATCCCTAAAAGAAAAAATTGAACCTTGGGGTTATACAGGTAACGCGATTACCATGATGAAAACCCTAAAAACTAAATTCGATCCTCACGGTATTTTTAGTCCTGAACGCTTTCTTAACAAAATCTAATTAAAAATTATGCAAACCTCCGAATCTTCCCTTAACTTTCAAGAATTAATCGACCAAAAAAATCAAGGATTTGACCCCAAGAATCCCCCTGCCCAAGAATTAATCGATAGTTGTGTTCACTGTGGTTTTTGTCTATCTACCTGTCCCAGTTATCGAGTCATTGGCAAAGAAATGGACTCCCCCCGGGGCAGAATTTATCTGATGAATGCCATCAATAAAGGGGAAGCGGTTTTAGACGAAACCACTAGCCAACATTTTGATACTTGTTTAGGCTGTTTAGCCTGTGTTAGTACCTGTCCATCGGGAGTACAATACGATCAATTAATCGCCGCAGTTCGTCCGCAGGTGGAACGCAATCAACCCCGCAGTTTTAAAGATAAAATTATTCGTTTTCTCATTTTTAATCTCTTTCCCTATCCCGTCCGTCTCAAATTATTTTTACCTTTCCTCTGGTTATATCAAACCCTAGGATTACAAACCCTAGTCAGGAAATCGGGTATCTTAAAAATGCTATTTCCTCGTCTAGCGGCCATGGAATCAATTTTACCCAAAATTACTCTAAATTCTCTGTTTAAAAACTATGCCGATGTTATTCCCTCCCAAACTGAAAAACGCTATCGGGTGGGAGTAGTTTTAGGTTGTGTGCAGCGCCTCTTTTTCTCGCCAGTAAATGAAGCGACAGTGCGGGTTTTAACTGCCAATGGTTGTGAAGTGGTTATCCCAAAAACCCAGGGTTGTTGTGCCGCTTTACCCGCACATCAAGGACAGGAAAAACAAGCACAAAGTTTAGCCAGACAAATGATCGATAGTTTCGCAGAAACTGGGGTTGATTATATTATTATCAATGCGGCGGGTTGTGGTCATACTCTCAAGGAATATCATCATATTTTAGCCGATGATCCTGAATATAAAGATAAGGCTAAGGAGTTTGTGGCTAAAGTACGCGATGCCCAAGAATTTTTGGCAGCAGTGGGATTAACTGCTAATTTATCGCCGATTACCGAAACAGAATTAACCCTAGTTTATCAAGATGCCTGTCATCTTTTACACGGACAAAAAATCTCGGTGCAGCCACGGCAATTATTGCAAAAAATCCCCAATATTAACTTAAAAGAACCTATCGATGCGGCCCTGTGTTGTGGTAGTGCCGGAGTTTATAATATGCTACAGCCAGATACTGCCGATGAATTAGGTCAGCAGAAAGTACGCAATTTATTAAATACTGGGGCTGCGGTGATTGCTTCTCCTAATCCGGGTTGTTCCCTACAAATTAAAAAACATCTACAATTACAGGGAAAAGATACACCCGTTATTCATCCTATCGAATTATTAGATTATGCGATTCGCGGGCTGAAAATTTCCTAGTTCATCCCCGTTTTATCTTAATTTTCGGTAATTTTCTCGATAGTTCGTCCTTACTGTCACCTAGATTTTTGATAGAGGGGTTTCATCTCTCCTCTGTTATTACTCGGTAAAAATAGCATCAAGAAAAATCTAGGGAACAATATTGTTCCCCCTTCAATCTTAGAATCCAGTTCACAGAAAGATGCGGTTAGGAGCAATCAGACTCAACTATTTACTAAGATAATTTACTTTTGTTTCCCTATGGTAAGGTTCGGGAAAACCCCGGACTTAAAACTGGGCATATTTGTTTATTTCCTAATTCAAACTCAACCATAAAATTTTTTTAGGAGAAATCAATAAGATGGAATTAAAGGCCGAAACTAGCAACTTTAGTCAATCAAGAAAGCTTTTCTTGTATATATTAAAAATCTTCATCATTTGGAGAGGAACACTTTTACTGATGCACCTAATCGGACTCAGTTTTAGTCAGATGAATGAATCTTCATCTCCTCAAGAATCTTTTTGGCATATGTTTCCCGATAATCATTATTTGGATTCTTTCTTTCGTTGGGATAGCACTTGGTATAACGAAATTATTCAAACAGGATATTCATACAATCCCGAAAAACAATCGAACGTTGCTTTTTTTCCTCTCTATCCTATTTTAGTCAAAGCAATTGTATCTTTAACTTCCTTAAGTGTGCCTATTTCTGGTCTTTTACTTTCTAATTTATGTCTAATACTTGCCTTATTTTTTGTTTATAAAATCAGTAATATTTATCTGAATAAAAGAGGCTGTGAAAAAGTTTTAATTCTTATGTTGGTTTTTCCTACTTCCTTTTTTTATAGCTGTTTTTATACAGAAAGTTTATATTTGCTAACCACCGCTGCTTGTTTTTATTTCTTTCTGAATAAGAAATACTTTTGGTCTGGATTTTTTGGATTTTTTGCCAGTTTAACTAGAGTCACAGGAGTAATAATTTTTCTGGCTTTTGCTATCGAATTACTCTGGAAATATTTAAAGAAAAAAGAACCGCCCAAGAGAGAAAGTATTTTCCTCCTATTAATACCCTGTGGGTTAATCGCTTATATGGTATTTTTAGCTTGGAAATTCAACGAACCTTTGGCATTTGTTAAAACTCAAGTTTTATGGAGTAGAGGTGAAAGAGTATTTCCTTTAATTACTCTAATAAACTACTGGAAGAACATCAATTTTATGTTTCCCAAAGATCCTATTAATGCAATTCGATTCTTCAATACTTTTTTTAGCTCCTTTTTTTTAGGTATCTTGCTATTCTCTATCGTTAAAAAGCCTCTCAATATTTCCCTATTGATTTTTGCCTTTCTGAGCATTTTTTTACCTTTAAGTACAGGAATAACAGAATCAATGATGAGGTATATGATGACAATATTTCCAATATTTATTATTCTTGGATATTGGAGCCAAAAAAATCGTTATTTTTATGGATTTCTGTTATTCTTCTTTACCTATTTTTTATCAATTCTATTTCTTTGGTATGGTAATTGGGGCTGGATAACTTAGTTGCTCGTGCAGTTGATTCAAATTACCCTAACTAATCATGCTAACATAGCTCTTTGCTCAGAGAGAGTCGATTGATTTGTTCAAAAATATCAACTAGATAGAGAATTATTGTCATCATAAATTAGAGTTATGATCAAAAATGTTACTCACATTGCCGAATATCTATATCGGTCAATAAAATCAATCACAATTACAGGGTAAGCGTTTAAATGCGATCGAGATTGGCTTGATTTTAATACAAAAATACTGCACATTGATCATCCTCAGGCTTTGAACGCAAGGAAAAGCACACCCCACAGACAAAGACCTTGTAATGATAGAATCGACAATGGCGACAGCTTGGCCATTAGTATTTTTTGCGTCGGACTAGCAGGAGATAAAAGCGTGACCTTTAAGATTGGTTTACTCGGTTTCGGGGTTGTGGGGACGGGAACAGCGAAAATCCTCCTCGATCCTTTTGGTCGTCATCCCGTACTCAAAGAGATTACCATTGGACGAGTGGGAGTTAGAACCCTAGATAAACCGAGAGAAATCGAGCTTTCTCCCCATCTTTTGACCACTGACCTAGAATCGATCGTTACTGACCCCGAAATTGATATTATTGTCGAATTATTGGGGGGTTTGGAACCAGCACGCTCTTTAATTCTCAAGGCAATCGCATCGGGAAAGCACGTTGTTACGGCAAATAAGGCGGTTATTGCCCGTTTTGGTGATGAAATCTACGCCAAAGCTAACGAAAAGGGGGTTTATGTCCTCCTAGAAGCGGCCGTGGGTGGTGGAATTCCCGTCATTAAACCCTTGAAACAATCCCTCGGCGCTAATCGCATCAGCAGCATCATGGGAATTGTCAACGGCACAACTAACTATATTCTCACGGAAATGAGCCAAAAAGGGGCAGATTTTAGCGAAGTTCTGGCCAAAGCTCAGGAATTAGGCTATGCGGAAGCGGATCCCACTGCGGACGTGGATGGATTCGATGCAGCCGATAAAATCGCTATTTTAGCCTCTCTGGGTTTTGGAGGTCGGGTAAAACGAGAAGATGTTTACTGTGAAGGTATCCGGCAAGTTAGCGCCGTCGATATCGCCTACGCTGATAGACTGGGATTTGTGATTAAATTATTAGCGATTGCGAAAGATACGGTTAAGGAAGATTCCGATACTCTAGAGTTGCGGGTTCATCCGACCCTAGTACCGAAAATCCATCCCCTCGCTAATGCTAACGGAGTCTATAACGCTATTCTGGTCGAGGGGGAACCCTTGGGACAAGTGATGTTTTATGGGCCGGGTGCGGGTGGCGGACCGACGGCCAGTGCAGTAGTATCGGATGTGATGAATATCGTCGGAATTTTAAAAAGTAGTGGCAAAACCAAGGAACTTGACCCGCTTTTAAGCTGTATTCACCAGCATTATTGTCAAATCGCCCCCATGGAGTCGTTATCGACCCGTTTTTATGCTCGTTTTCTCTGTCGCGATGTGCCGGGGGTAATCGGTCATTTAGGTATGGCTTTCGGCGACCATGGGGTTAGTCTAGAATCCGTGGTACAAATTGGGATTAGGGGTGATTTAGCCGAAATTGTCGTTGTCACCCACGATGTACGCGAGGGCAATTTCCGCAATGCTTTAGTGGCAATAGACTCTTTAGAAGCTATTGACAGTATTCCCAGTATTCTCCGGGTTTTGTAATTATAGAGATCGCTTTTTTTATGGTCATGGGTCGGAGAATCAGAAGTGAGAAAAGTTGGCTAAGTTTGACCAGCACAATTTTGTTTTTTTGTCTAGGTTTTTTGGGCTTAAATCAAAAATTAATTTTTGCCCAAGGGTCTGATAATGTTTGTCCCCTGCCGATTTTATCAAGGTTACAACGCCATAAAATCCAAGCGGGAGAAACGATCGCCTCCATCGCCGAAAAATACGCTCTCATCCCGGCAACGATAATTAAACTCAATCCGACTATTCTCAAAAATGGTTTGGCCCCGGTGGGGAAAGAAATCTTCATTCCCCCGATGAACGGCATTCGCATCGAAGCACCCAAGGGTTCCACTTGGCGCGATTTAGAAGCGGCCTATGGTATTCGTGCCGATATACTCTTTGAGCTTAACGGTTGTGGTCGCCGGCCGACAATAGTTTTTATCCCCGGCACCAATTGGTCCGCCGCCGGCAAGCGCTCGGACTATACTGGATTAAGTTCTTATCCCTTACCCTTGGCCAGCACTGTCGGATTAGCCTACGGTTGGCAAAAAAGCCCCACGGAACAGAAAAATCTCTTTCATAGTGGTATTGATCTTCTCGCAGATGTTGGTACACCAGTTCTAGCCGCCGAGGATGGTCTAGTGATTTATGTGGGTCAGGAGGGGGCCTATGGTAATTTGGTAGTAATTAATCATTTAGGTCGCCGGCAGACCCGTTATGCCCATTTAAGCAGGGTTACAGTTAAAATTGACCAAAGGGTACGAGCAGGAGACGTTATCGGTGCGGTTGGCACCACCGGACAACCAGATATTATTCCCCCCCATCTTCATTTTGAGGTGCGCTTAGATACTCCCGTCGGTTGGACAGCGCAGGATCCGGCTTTGCATTTGCCCCAAATCGGCCCGCAATCAAGTCAAAAGTAACCAGTTAAGGGACTTCCAAAAAATAAACTATTCATTCTCGGAGTGTGAGAGGGAGGGGTCGATGATTGCCCCCTCCTTCCCGATTTTGTAGTAGAATTAATCCTGTACATTATTAATCAAGTTTTTCCTTTGAAGTGTATATGGAATTAACTGATTCCCTCAAGAAATTGCTCAGTGAAACTGCACTTCAATTAAAAGATGTAACTAAAAGAAGATTCATGGCACAAACAGTCTTAGAATTGGGCTAGAAAACCATTGGAATGGGAGTATTTTAGATGAAATCGAAACAGCCTTGAAATTCGCCCAAACTATGACTTGAAAAGGAAAACACCCGATTGTTAAGTTGATTAATGAAATTTACAAAAAGGAGTAAAGCTTGCTAAAAAAGCCAGGGAAAAAATTGAAGAAAAAATCGAACGTCTCCCAGAATTAACGAATCAAGACTTTCCCAATTTGGGCCAATGGTTTATTGATATCTATTATGATAAGACCTGGTTTGTATTTAACTAAGATGGTTGGCTAAAAACTGTCTTTGATTCTTTAACTTGTCCTTTTTATACTCGAAAAAGCTCGGAAGTATAAAAGTTTATGCTGCCTATTTTTTCGGAAAAATAGGTTGTAATGGAAGACTCTTTGTTTTCCTAGACAAAAATAATTACTTTTTCAAAAAAACACTTTTCTATTCTATTTTTTTGTTGGGTATTTTATTCTCTGGAAGTCCCTTATTTGCCTAAAACAAAACCCCACCATGGGTGGGGTTTCGGGTTTAATTTAGGAAATCCTAGAAGGTAAAGGTTCCGCGAAGGGTGCCAATCCACTCGTTACCAGTGCCTTTGAACTGTTCAGGTGCAGAAATCCAGATGACACCGGGGGTGATAGAAATATTGTCGGTGACTTGGTACTTGTAGAACAATTCAACGTGGTAGGGAACAATGTTAGATACTTTCAGACCTATTTCCCGGAAGCTTAAGTGACCAATGTAGGGCTGCGCACCAGCAAACAGACCCAAGATATTTCCTTCTTTACCTAAGTCGGGGAAGGCAATACCAGCACCGTAGGTCCACACTTCCGCATCACCGAGACCGAGTAAGCGCACGGTGGAGTAGGAACCGAAGGCACTCAAGCTGGCGAAACCAATATCTACCGCACCGGTTAAACCGTAGCTATTGGATACTTTGGCTCCGAAGTTGAAGAAACCGACTTCATCCTGTAGGGTTACGTCTCCAGGAGGGTTGCCGTTGACGTTGAGCAGGGTATTTAACTGAGTTTGGGAAAGGTTAGCGGCGGAACTTCCCGTCACACCGAAGGAACCACCGTTACCGAAGATGGCGGTATCGGCACCTTGGTAGGCATTAACGTAGGTGAAGCCGACGTTGAGGAAGTTAAAGAGGTTAGCGTTAATCTGTGCTAAAGCGGCGTAATCTCCGTTAAAGAGACCATTACCCGGGTTAGGATTGGCCGCAGAACTAGAGCCACCACCACCGGCTAAGTAACCCAAGGATAGGGAGGTCGGACCGACAATGCTTTGGAGGAAGCCTAACTGTAGGCTAACACCAGCCCCAGAACCACCACCGATACGATAGATGGGGTTTTCAGAAGCGAAGGTAGATAGCGCACCATTACCACCGTCGAAGTCTTCAAAGAAGGGATTAGTGGTGGGAACGAAGTCATTCCAAATACCGCCCCAAGCGGCAACATAGGTATTGAAGCGACCAAAATAACCTAAGTCAATCGGGGTGTAGTAGGCCAACCAGTCGAGAACCACATCGCTACCGTTACCCGTAGCGGTCCAAGTTTGGAATAGGGAAGGGCTTTGCAGATTATCGAATCTGACGGAAGCGGGATCACCATTTTGTAGTGTGGTGGTCGATTTGTAATCAAATCCGAAGGGAGTGGCACTACCCGCCACTAAACGAGTTTTCAGTACGTCCTGACCGGTGAAGCTCGTGTTTAAAACTAAACGAGCGCGGTATTGCATGGCGGCCTGGGATGCGGGGCTACCAGCACCAACCGTATCGGTGACAGCGAAGATGACTTCCCCAGCTAATTTGGTGGTGGTGGAGAATTGATTATTTTCGAGGAAAGACACCCGGCTTTCTAAGTTATCAACTCTAGCTCCCAAGGCTGCTAATTCAGCTTGGAACTCGTCCATCAAGCGCTTGAGAGCGTCTAAGTCTTCCTTGAGGACGTTGACACCATCTTGAATTAAACGTTCCATCACGTTTAAGCAAGCGTTTAAACCAGCCGCAAACTCCCAACGGGTTAAAGCTCGGTCACCCCGGAAGGTGCGATCGGGATAACCAACAATACAACCATAGCGCTCCACAAGGCTTCTTAGGGCTTCATAGGCCCAAGCGGTGGGGGAAACATCCCGCAGTTGGTTAACGCTGGTGACTTGATCGATGGTATTGCCTTCCACGGGTACGGACTGTCCTTCGTTACCGTACTGTTCGATCTGATTGAGTAGTTCGCCAGTTCCTGCACCGGTGTTCTGAACTTGAGCGATTTCTAGATTGTTAAATTCGGTAGAAACACTGGTAGATTTGACGGGATCGAAGCTACTAGCATTAGCGGAAGCTACTAGGGTAGCCCCTAAAATCGCTGGGCTAACCAGCAATGATTTCCAGAACATTCTTAACATGATGGTTTTTTCCTCACACCTTATAGGTTGACTACACAGTTTGACGACGCATATAGCCTTTCTATTCTTTTGCCATTATACACAATTTAATTACTTAGGGAAAGATGCGATCTCATTTTTTTTCCCTTGACCAGTTGACAAAGTGGCCACCCTGTTGATCCTAACGGTACTTAAACAAAAACTAAAGTAGGTTAAAATCCTTACAGAGAGAAGACTTAATCTCAAATAACAGCCTCATTTAGACGAGTCGGGCAAGGTTCTGTAATTTTGATAACGACGACTGAACTGAGTTGTCGTCAGGTTAATTGATGATTTCTGTAGTGGCACTCTTAATATGGAGTGATGTCTAATGGGCAAAACTTAACGCCGATAAAAACAGAGACAAAACCATGAAAAAAAGAAAGATAGCCAATACACTGCGTAAAGCCTTGCTAGAAGATGGCAAGATGGAACGCGCTCTTTATGAATACGAATTAGAAGAACACCTAGACTACTGGTACAAAGGCCTCAAGTCCGACCGGGATCAGTTTGTCTTTGCCATCACGGAAAACTCCGGTCACGTGGCAATGGTATTGATTACGCCAGATAAAACTATCTACGTCAATGAGGAGGCGCGAGAGAAACTCTCCGAATTCTGGACAAAAGCTTATAGAAATAATATAAATCGATTAATTCCCATGATGGCGGACAATTTGGCCAATGATATTATCTCGGTGACAGGCGTTAAAACGGTGTCCCCCAACCAGAAGCGGCGCTGGGTTAGTTTGCGCCCGTAGAGTTAAAGTGAAGAGATGACGAGAAACCCTGAAAAACTATCCGCCCTCACCAATTGCTCGGTAAGGGCGGTGTAGCGGGTCATCGGAATCGACACCAGACTGCCGGAAGGAACTCCAGCTAGTCTAAATCTTGTTTAGACGTGGGGGTCTAGAGAACAGCCCCGGCGCACAGCCGGCTATTGTCGATTAGGAGACCCATGCTTTTACTACTTTCTACCATCGACATCACCTCCTGTATCCCTTAACGGATTGATTATCAAATTTGTCTGTAATCAGCTTAACGCAGCTGTTCGGAAAAAATCAAGGCCGGCAGCTAAGAATTTTTTTGGCAGGCCCAGATTAGCCCCAAAATGTAGGTGGAGATAGGAAGCGTGCAGATTCTTACCTTGCCACCCTTCGCCATTGATGTCACTTTTGGGGAATGCTTGCAGTTGATAAATCGGTGCGTCGCTCACCCCGCTTAATTGGGAGCGATGGAATTCATGCCCGCGCACTGGTTGACCTGCTTTGAGCAGGATCGTCTCCTGTTGGGCGATGGCTTGTCGATAACCTAGGGTTAACTTCGGAGACATTATAGCAGATTGGGGGATTATTTGCAACATAAAATGATTTTTTTGCTCAAAATCAACTATTTTGTCACATAAATACATTAATCCGCCACATTCGGCGTAGGTGGGCATTCCAGATGCGATCGCTTTTCTCACCTGAGTTAAGACGGGGGTGTTAGCGGCTAATTCCGGGGCAAAGATTTCGGGAAAACCGCCACCAAAGTACAATCCTTGCAGGTTTTCGGGCAAATTTGCTCCTTGCAGGGGACTCCAAAAGATTAATTCCGCGCCTAAATTGGCTAAAATATCGAGATTATCGGGGTAATAAAAGTTAAAAGCCTTATCTCTGGCAATACCGATACGGATAGGGGGAAAAAGCTTATTTGCTCTTGGGGGATTTTTCGGGTTCTCTTGGGGAGAAATAGTCAGTAAAGGCAAGAGAATGTCCCAATTAAAGCAGTTTTGGGCAATAGAAGCCAGTTGATCTTGCAGTTGCCTGATTTCTCCTAGTTCATCCCTGGGAACTAATCCTAGATGGCGCTCGGGAATTGTCAGGGAATCTTGACGACGCAAAACCCCGACAATGGGCATATTGATGGATTCTAGGACGGTTTGCAGTAATTGCAGGTGGCGATCGCTACCAACCCGATTGAGGATAACGCCGGCCAGATGGAGATTTTTGTCTAAAGATTGATAACCGCGGACAATAGCGGCGACAGAGGTAGATAAACGACTACAATCGATAACCAACAGCAGAGGAAGCCCTAAAATACGGGCAATATGGGCGGTGCTGGCATAATCGGGAAATTGAGTATCGCTTAATTGAATACCATCAAATAGCCCCATTACCCCTTCAATCAGAGCATAATCGACATTTTGACAATGTTGGGCAAAACAGGTTTTTACATAGTCTTCAGAAGTTAAAACCGGATCGAGATTGCGACAGGGGCGACCAGTAAAATGAGTATGGAACATGGGATCGATATAATCGGGCCCGACTTTAAAAGATTGCACTCGATCGCCACGACTGATTAAATAGGCCAAGATTGCCAGAGTAATCGTAGTTTTACCGACTCCGCTTCTTTCTCCTGCGATGATCATCGAAAATTTTGGGTCTGAAACCCCGTCGTTCTACGACGGCTTTACCGTCAAATATTAGCACATTTACACGATATATGCTAAAATGTGAGACATGGAAAAAGCCTATTCTTACCGATTTTACCCCACACCAAAACAAGAGTCGCTATTGCGGCGCACATTGGGCTGTGTAAGATTAGTTTACAACAAAGCTCTCCATGTCAGAACACAAGCTTGGTATGAAAGACAAGAAAGAGTAGGCTACGCTCAAACTTCTTCAATGCTAACCGAGTGGAAAAAACAAGAAGAATTAAACTTTCTCAATGAAGTTAGCTGTGTACCTTTACAACAAGGGTTAAGACACCTACAAACAGCTTTTACTAATTTCTTTGCTGGTCGTACTAAGTATCCTAACTTTAAGAAAAAACATCAGGGAGGAAGTGCCGAATTTACCAAATCTGCTTTTAAATTTAAAGACAAACAAATCTATTTAGCCAAATGCACAGAACCTTTACCTATTCGATGGTCAAGACAAATACCAGAAAGCTGTGACCCAAGTACAGTAACAGTCAGATTACATCC
>NZ_JADBUZ010000111.1:0-25011 GCF_020245305.1 Microcystis sp. M20BS1
AATTCTTGGGCTGCCCATTTCTCCATTTTTTTGCTTACCTCCACCTTAATTCCTTCTTTCAAAACTATACCTATCAATCGTTTCCCCTTTTTTTAAGTTTCTTCTCTTTTTGTTAAGAAAGATCTGACTAATGGATAGCTTATTAAGGGGGGTGTCTGACAACTTTTAACACCTACCTACTTCCTAAATTTGGTTATTAAAAACTGATTATTTATTCTTCCTTTTGCATGAGTGCCTATCCTGATATGTAGCCTATACTCAACGGATTTAGTATTAGGTATAGACATCGACCTAATATTATCTCAGGCAATTAGACCCACTTTCTGCACTTCTTAACATTCAATTGATAATTTTTACTAATCTATTGCTGACAAACCTTTGCCAATCAGGATTATAGCTACAATGATGGATTTTTTATTAAGGTGAAGAATTGTAAATTTTTTTCTCAGAAAAAGTCAATTATTGAAAATGTTCTTAATAGTAGTTTATATAATGAAGGTTTTTTGTCAAAACATCTTGGGGAATGTAAAAATATATAAAAGTATATGAAGATGTGCGGAATGTCGGCCCTGTCTGTGGAGATTTTAGATAGATAGTTTGATATTCAACAAGGGGAAAATGGCATGAACACAAATCACAACCAGAGTTATGGCCGGTTGAAATGGAAAGCGGTGTCGGCGCGGGAGGCCCAGCACCTGAACGAACAGGGAGTTTCATCGTCAATCCCCCAGGGGCCGAAATTCCTTAAAGAGCTACCCCCCGATAGCGCAGTGTACGAGCCGAAGCAGCCGATCACAAAGAAACTTAAAAAGCTCATCGACGATTACGCCTATGGGGGAGCCTTCCAGAGCGCGATCTTGAAGATAAGACAACAGCGCATCCCCGAACTCGATCGGATACACAACCTCCACCAATTTTACTATTACATCGATGCCCTGGTAACGTGGATCCCCGGGTTGCGGGTCTGGGAATGGCAGGGCGACATTTACCACGAACGCACAGATTATCTGCACCTGACGCAGTTCTATTACTACTTCAACCAGCCCGAACTCGTCTCCCTGCAAAGCCCGATCGCTCCCTTTACCGGCGAGGCTCTCACACCGCTATCCCTCTGGCTTCGGGAATTTGCGGTCGAATGGGGCGAATTTCTCGACACACCCGAATCGGCCAACCATCTCGTAACCTATAAGTTCGGGCCGGAATATACCTACCAGGACTACAATGGGGGCGAAAACGGGATCGAGAACTACAAGACATTCAACGAGTGGTTTTCCAGAACTTTCAAGGATATCGATCGACAGCGCCCAGTCGCCCAGCCAGACGATCCTCGGATTATTGTCTTCCCAGCCGAGTCCACTTTTGTCGGCCAATGGACTATCACCACTCCGGCGGGCGAGCCGATGCCCGCACAGTCCTCAATCGTGGTCAAGCACGTCGAATGGCCTATCCCAGAACTGTTAAAGGGTTCCGAGTATGCCCAGGATTTCGAGGGCGGCATTTTCGTCCACAGCTTTCTCAATGTCTTCGACTATCACCGGCAGCACGCCCCGGCAGCGGGCAGGATAATTGAGGCTAAATTTATCCCAGGACAGGTTTACCTGGATGTCCAACTTGACCTACTCGATGCTGAGGGACGTGCCGATGAAAACTCATCCTTGGCCAACGTGGCCATGCCGCACCGTTATCTGGATGCACAGGATGCCACAGACTATCAGTTTGTGCAGTGCCGTGGGCTTTTTGTCCTGGAAACCGCTATCGGCAAGATCGCCGTGCTGCCCATTGGAATGGCACAAGTATCGTCCGTTGTGTTCGTCAAACCAGGGACGCAGGAACTTATCCGTCTTACCCAACAGGAAAAGAAGGGGCGATCTTATGATGAGCAGGTGGCACTGATCAACGAGAAGGTGCGCCAGGAGGTGGTGGGAAAAACGGTGTCGAAGGGCGAGATGATCTCGACTTTCCTCTTCGGCGGCTCCGACATCGTGATGGTATTCGAGCGTCAGTCCAACGTCAACATCACGGCTACGGTAGGTGTTCACTATCCGGTGCGGAGTCAGTACGCCTATTCAAATATCGCCAAACTGCTGTCGTTTTGATCGTGCTTCGCTGTTCTATACTGGCGGAACCTGTCATCTCTAGGGTTCCTTCCAGCCGACATTTTAGGTAAAGTTCCAATATGAAAGATCAAGCCAATTCCCTGTATGAATCGGACTTCTACGGGTGGACAGAGCTACAAGCGAAAGCTCTGGCCAACCGACAGGTAGAAGCTCTGGACTGGCAAAACTTACGGGAGGAAATCATTTCCTTGGGTAAACAAGAATATCGAGAACTGGTGGGCCGTCTAACCGTTTTGGTAGGACATCTTCTCAAATGGGAATATCAGCCGGATAAACGTTCTCGCAGCTGGTTTTTGACAATTAGAGAACAGAGACGAGGGATCAGACGGCATCTAGAGGGCAATCCTAGTTTAAAATCCCAGATACCGACGGCTTTATCCGATGCTTTCGAGGCCGGAGTGGATTTGGCTTTGCGGGACACGGATTTACCGATACGGACTTTTCCCTCTCACTGTCTTTTCACCTTCGAGGACATCCTGACCGACCATTTCCTCTGCGATACCAGTCAGGATTGGTCGTAAATTTAACGGTTATACCGCCTCGACGGGTATCTGTATCTCAACAAGTAATTTAAATACGCGGGCAGCTGATTCTTTTTTTTACTCTCTCCCTTCAATAATTTTAATTTCTTCCTCGCTTAATCCATAGAGTTTATAAACAATTAGATCGATTAATTCATCGGTGGCGCTTAATTGTTGTTTTAGGGGCAAAAGTTTATCGAGACTGGTTTGATATTCTTTTTCTATGGTTTCCTGTATTTGACGATCGAGTAAGTTAACGGTAATTTTCTTTTTGTTCTTTTTCAGTATCTCCCACAGTTGATCGCAGCTAAGATGAGGTTCGCTTTTTTGGTAGTCACCGAGATAGTTTTGGATTTTTGATTTGTTGGTTAAATTATCGATCGCACTGCCGATTATTCTCTCTAAATATCTTAAAAAGCTTTTGATTTCTTTTTGTTTTTCCCGATTTATCTCGATCATCTGTTCTGCTAAGTAGGCCAGAATATCATGGACTATATCGGTTTCCTCTCTCCTAATATGCTCCTCGATTTCTTTTAATATTTCTTGCTTTTCTTGATAACTTTTGATAAGTTTCTCTAAACTCTGTTGACGGCGATCACTATTAGTGCTAAAAGATATTTTTCGGATGGGTATTTTTTCTAAATAGCTTTTATTCATGTCATCAACTAAATAGTCTTCACACCAAAAATTAAGTAATTTAGAGCTTAATAAGGTAGATGCGAAAAGCAAGTTATCTTTTTGGTTAGAGGATGAAATAATAATTTGAAGCGTTTTCATACCCGCAGAGTTATCTCTAGGATCAAAACTACAAACTATTCTCTGTTTCCAGCGTAGCTTTTGAATACGAATACACCATATTTTGGGACATGAATAAAATTTTTGCATCTTAATAGGGGTTAATTCGCTAGATTTAATTAATACCCCGTCATTAATTTCATACCGATTAATATCTTCTGGAATGACTATCATGAAATTACCCTTTGGATCAGGGGTTAATTTTTGTTTACTTCCTTCTTCTCCTCTAGAGATTATAAATTTCAAAGAGCTATTTCTTAATGTCTCTGAGTTATTTTCTATTTTTTGAATAATACTTTGTTCACATCTAGAGGCATTATAACCGATAATATGATCCTGTTTTCTTGCCCATTGTAATTGTGCCGATTTGGTATTCTGCGACCATTCTTGAAGACCAAATTTTTCTAATCTTTCTTCCACCGAGACGATAAATCTACTAATTTTTTTATGTTGAATACGGTGATATTTAGATGGTTGTTGATGTGTGACTATTAAAATTAAACACCATGTATCTCTGACCTCTTTAAATACTGGTCCCGTTTCAATTAATTCTTCAATTGTACTTTCAAAAATTAAATGTTTTCGCAATTCTCTTAAATCTTCTTTGCGAAGTAAAGTATCAGGGATAATATGACCACATCTACCATTTTGATTAGTTCTAATCATTGATGCTTGAGTAAATAGTGCATAGGAATCAAGGTTATTTAAGCTATTAATTTTAAAATAATTTTGCAAGAATTTCTTTTCTTCTTTACTAAGAGTACAACCCCAAGGAGGATTACCGATTACTGCATCAAAACCGGGGTTATCCTTCCAAGAAGCGGAATCAAGATCGATAAAAACTTCAGGAAATTCCAGATCCCAATGAAAAAAACGCTTACTTTTATATAAACTAGCTGCTTGGTCTAAAATTCCTTGATCTGATCGGGGTATCTTATCCCAATTAATTGCCGATATATTACCACCGTAGCGCTGCAGAAACTCGATAGCAGTTTTAACCCCAAAAAAGCGAGAGAGGAAAACATCTAATAAACGCTTGTAGGGTTTAGCTTGACTATCAAAATCACGGAATAACTGTTCACTTGTTTCCACTTCAGCAAAAGTCGCATCGCTGAGGGTACTAATTCCCCGCATAATTTCTGCTGCCCGAAGTAACCCAACAAAAGGGCCAGTTAAAAGAGTTAATTGACCACTTTCCTCCTCGATCATAGCGGCTTCTGCGTCCTTGGCGGTAGTTCCGATCAGAGAATTACCACAACGTAAATGATGATCCAAAAAACTCAAAGGTGCGCCCACTGTGAAAGAATGTAACCAGAGACTAACCTTGGCCAATTCTACAGCCATCGGATTGATATCCACCCCATAAATACAGCGCTTCATCACCACTCTCTGTAATAATTGCGTTGGTTCAAGGGTGGGAGAATCGAGAATAATTCCCTGTTGTCGGAGATTGTCGATAATGTTTTGTCGGGTGGTTTCCAACATGGTTAAAACGGGATTATTTTCGGGATAAAGATTGAGAATCTGGATTAACTCATCGGTGAGATAGTCCACTGCTTCTACTAAAAAATGTCCGCTTCCCATGGCGGGGTCACAGAGTTTAAGATCAAGTAAGGTGGTGATCGCTTTTTTTTCTAAGCGTTGTAGCTCTTTTTCTAATCCCTGCTGACTGAGATTTCCTAAACGTCTATCGCTGCTTTCTTGTCTTCGGGTGGCGATTTCTGTCATCACATCCCCGAACTGTCGCGCTCTTTGCTCTAAAATTGGTTTGAGGGTATGACTGACAATATATTTAACAATGTAATCGGGAGTGTAATAGGAACCGGTGGCTTTTCTTTCTCCCCGATCATTTTCCAGATGCACCGATTCCCCCTCAATCACGATGCGATATTCCAGTAATCCTTCGTAAATTGATCCTAACTGTCGCACACCTAAAAAACTATAGTCGATCGGCTGTCCCTCAAAACGTGCTAACTTGTCTAGGATGGGCGCTAAAACCGCATCGGATAACTTGTATTGACCGAGAAAACAATTCACCCGGCCTTCTTCCATGTCAAATAAACCCCCGTTGTAACGAGGTACGGCTAAATTAGCATCCCCTCGATCGACAATACGAAATAAACTGAGGAGAGCATCGTATATTCCCGTCGAGGTGCCACTAAAGACCTGCTGACGATCGATTTTAACGGCAATTTCTCGCGTCTTTTGCAATAAGCTGTAATCGCGATAGTCTCCCCTCACCGGCAGCAAGTCCCGCGCTTCTGCGTAGAGAAGAAATAATAATTTATACAGCAGGGATAAACTCGCTTCATACAATAAATCTGGCTGTATGTCTGTATTTAATGATACAAAACCTTGAGAAATATCGGGAAAAATGCGATCGAAGACTAACTCTTTTAACTCGTTACCCACTCTGGTGGCATAGGTGGTACTTCCCTCCCGGACGCGTTCAAGGAAATTCTGACCGTGAATATCCTTAATAAAAGCCTCTTGACGGAAAAATAACCAGAAATACCGAAATTTTTGCCGGTCTCCCCCTTCTAATAGTTCCATCAAGTCCACTGGATAAAATTCCGTGGCTGTGGAGGACGCTTGACGATAATATAAGCGCCATTCTCGACCATTAGTGAGAATACCCCAATCTACTCCCGTCCCCGTCAGATAATTGGTGATCTGAAAGGAAGGATTACTATTTTTCCAGATATCTCGCTGATCATTCTTAGAAACGTCACTAAGAGAACGTTGCCAGTATTTGGCCTCAGCGATCGCTAAAACTTGACTATAAAAGGCTTTTTCATTATTCTGGAGAGCATAGGCTTGATAACGGTCATTTTCTCCGGCAAATAGGGCATAATCTGGCCTTTCTGACCTTCCTTTTCCCCTACTGCTTACTTGCGGTATATAACTAAAACCGAGAATTTCTAGAATCGGTTGTATTAATTCTGCTTCCGTTTGCGCTTCGTTAAGAGTCGGCAAAATCGCCTTTTTTTGTTGATAAAGACTCTCTAAGCGGGAAAATGCCACCGATACATCTTCTTGCCATTCCCCAGAATCCAGCAGCCGATGCTCAAGATAGTGTTGAGAAAAAAGTGGTTTATTGCCCGTTTGTCCTGACATGGCCGATTATCCTAACATTGAGGGTATCTAGCCTAAAAATGAAGGGTTCGCAGGCAGGCACGGATTCCCATTATACAAAAAGTATATATCAAGTCTCCGATTTTGTCAAGAGTTTTGGCCAAAAAAAATCGCCAAGACTTACCACAGCCGTAGGTATAATAATGGGGATAAAAATTAAAATCCTTGGTAGTCACCGATGACTGATAACTGGTAACTGAAATGACCCCCCAAGCAATCCCTAAACTCAATCACTTGCCCTCTGCCCTAGCCAGAGAGGGAGCCGTCTGCCTAGAATTAGAAGATGGAGTTGCTATATTTCGAGCCTCCACTGCCGTTCAGACTCGGATTGAAGAATTACTCCAACTAGAGAAAGGATCAGCAATTACCCCCGCACAAAAGCAAGAACTCGATGCCTACGAAGAAATTGACGACTACCTCAGCTTTGTCAATCGTACCTTGCGGAATCTCAGCAAAAACCCCTCTTGATGTCTAAAAAGTTTTCCTCAGATTATTATCGTCTCTGATTCAGAGCAGGGTATCTAGCCTAAAAATGAAGGGTTCGCAGGCAGGCACGGATTCCCATTATATAAAAAGTATATGTCAAGTCTCCGATTTTGTCAAGAGTTTTGGCCAAAAAAAAATTGCCTCTGGGAGGCGGGGGTGAAAGGTATCACCCCAGAGAAATAATTAAACGCCAAAAGACTTACCACAGCCACAGGTTTGACTGGCGTTGGGATTAGTGAATTGGAAACCGCCGCCGATCATCGCGTTGCTGTAATCTAACATGAGACCATAGAGATAGAGCAGACTTTTTTTATCAGAGACAATTTTAAAGCCATCGTAATCGAAAACCTCATCTTGGGGGCCAATATTGCTAGGATGCTCAAAATCCATCATATAGGACATTCCCGAACAACCACCTTGACGCACACCCACGCGCAGACATAAATCCTTGCCCTGTTGCTCTTTGAGCATGGTAAGGTGTTTGAGGGCAGCCTCACTGAGTAAAATTCCTTTTCCTTGAATCTGAGTAGCTTGTGTCATCTTTAGCAGGAACTCCTAAACGCAGTTGAAGGGGACATATAAAACTTTACCTTCTCCTATCCATCTTAAACGATAGTTGAGGACTGATGACCGAATTACTTCTTACTTTTCCCAGTATCGCGGGAGTTTTAGGGCAACAAGAAGCAAAAAAATGGGATTATTAATTAAATAGGGTTGCCAGAGACGACTAGATTCTTGAAACAAACCCTAGAGCCATTCTCAGCCGATTTTCATCCCCCCAAGCATGGGGGGACGATAATCAAATCGGGAAAAAGCTACTTTGGGGATGCCGAAAAAGCAGCTGGAAAAGAGCCAAAGAAATTCACTTTTCTAAGCGGAGATTAGCGCCGCTGCTATCGGTGCGATAAACCCAAGTTTTTTGGTTATCAGTCAGAATAATTCGCCATCCTTGCACCAGTGCTTGAGTACAGAATTCTCCCGGTTTAGCTAATCCTAAACAACCATCGGGCCAGGTTTTTGGTTGTGATGCTTGGATTTGTAAGCGATTAACCGATATCTTGGTTTTCCGACTCAAATCTTGACGGGTAGCGGCGATGACCGAATTGGGTGGCTCAGGAGATGCTAAACTAGGTGGCACTAAGAGGAGAGAAAGCAGACTCACTAGCATTAAAGTGCCAGTTGCTCCCTGAATAATTCTCGTTTTACCGATTGGTACTTGCTGGCTTTGGCTAAAATTTTTTCTAGATATCATCTTTAGTGCTGCCTCTGTCCTGGGATTGATAGTCCGATCGAATCCTCCTGTTTATTATCAGTATAACCGATACTATGTTCCCGCTCTGGTTTTCGAGCAGAAGCAGCAGTCACTCTCAGTTTTCGTTGTCATCTCCTGAAGACTTCCGCCTCTTTAAGTGGCGATGGCGATTAGAATAGATGAGGATGAACTATCTTAGATGGATGGGCTTATGTTATCTTTTTTCCTCCGTTGGTTGATTACCGCCGTCTCTTTATTGATTACAGCGCGAATAGTACCAGGTATAGAAATTAAAGATTTTACCGTGGCTTTGATAGCTGCTGTCGCTTTGGGTTTAATTAATGCTATTATTAGACCCCTGTTGATTCTTTTTACCCTGCCTTTAACTATTTTGACCCTAGGGTTATTTATTTTTGTGGTCAATGCCATTTCCTTTTCTTTAGCCTCCTATTTTATCCGTGGCTTTGAGGTAAAATCATTTTTTGCGGCTTTATTCGGTTCGATCGTGGTTTCGATCATTTCAGGAGTTTTAAATGGTTTTTTTGTTGACTAAAGTGGGCAAAATTCGCTTGTTTAAAACAGCTTGGCTTACTCTGATTGATTAATTTCTGATCTAGAGACGTTGCTATAATCAACGTCTCTCTATTTTTTTGGGTATGAGTAAATCTCTACTGATTTGCTTTGGCTTTTGTCGTTAAAAATCAGGAAAATTTAATCCCAAGATTTCTATCTCAAGCAGCCAGAGCAAGTTCAATTACTGTTAAAATAACTGGAATTGTTGAGCTAAGTTTAAATAATCTCAAGTCAGTTTTTCTCGATTCTCCTAAACCTTACACCCTGATCACTAAAAATCGATGAACCAATTAAACTTAGAAGTTGCGGGAAAAAAAGAACGTTTAGATGCTTGGATGGGGTCACAATTGCCCGATTTATCGAGATCGAGGCTGCAAAAACTGATAGAACAGGGATATATACAGTTAAACGGTCAAATTTGCACTAATAAAAATACTAAAGTTGGTCAAGGCGATCGCTTAAAGATTACCATTCCCGACAGTCAACCCCTCGAATTAAGCGCCGAGGCGATCGAGCTTGATATTCTTTACGAAGACGAATATCTGATTATTATCAATAAACCTGCCGATTTAGTGGTTCATCCGGCCCCCGGTCACGAATCGGGAACCTTGGTCAACGCTTTACTGCATCACTGCCCAAATTTAGCTGGAATTGGTGGAATTCAACGCCCCGGCATAGTCCACCGCTTAGATAAGGATACCACGGGTGCGATCGTTATTGCCAAAACCGACCAGGCCCATCAACACCTACAGGCACAATTAAAAACCAAAACTGCACGCCGGGAATATATGGCCCTTGTCCACGGTGTCCCTAAAAGCGAAACAGGTACAATTGATCTGCCGATCGGTCGTCACCGCAGCGATCGCCAAAAGATGGCTATTATTGCCGTGGAAAAAGGTGGTAGAAATGCCGTCACTCACTGGCAAGTCAAAGAAAGACTAGGCAACTACACCTTAATGGAATTTCGCCTAGAAACGGGCAGAACTCATCAAATTCGCGTTCATAGCAGCCACATCGGTCATCCGATTCTTGGGGATCCCCTCTATAGTTCTGGTCGTTCCATCGGAATTAATCTACCAGGGCAATTACTCCACGCCTATCGTTTAATCTTAATACATCCGGTCACGGGGGAGAGCCTAGAAGCGATCGCTCCCTTACCCGCTATTTTCCCGAAAGTTTTAGCTATTTTACGCCAGAGAAACCCCTAGCGCACAAATTGCGGCATAATCTCCGCTGCTGTCCATAATCCGTAGATACCGCGACGATGCAGGGAAACCCCTGCTTTCAGATAACCGAAAGCGGGCCCACAGACATTAGCCGCCATACTGGTTTCATCACCTAAAGTGAAGGTATGGGTGGAAATTTTGCCTTCAAAAGTCCGCCCCGTGACCTTAACATTGGTACTTAAAGGCTTTTTCGGGTTGCGCGTATCCACCACACCCCCGACGGAAACGCGATCGCGTCCACAAATTCCAGCCAATTCCAGCATAATATCGTCCGCGTGTTCCATATTTTCGAGGCTAAGAATGCCATTGGTTTTATTTAACAGCATTTCCACTTCTGCGTCACTCATCTGGTGGGCTGTTTCTGGGTTGTAACCGGGTAAATGGGCGATATCTTCGCGAATAGTGGCACGATAAGCCTCCCAGTTGGCAATTCCCACGCCAAAGGTAATTTTAACGCTATGAATCTCCCCATAACTCTGGGCAGCTAGGGCAGCGGCCGCAGTTAACAGTCCGGGGGTAGCACCGCAGCCGGTCATGTAGGTGATGCCGGCGGCTTCTAGGTCTGCTTGTAGTGCTAAAATTTGTTCCATGGCGCTGGTACGTTTGAGAGCATCGACTAAAACTCCGCGCCAACCTAAGCGAATGAAAGTTTTAGCGATATCGGCCATGAAATTGTTAGGTAAATTCGGTAAGGCGAGAAAATAGCCTTCTACGTCGGCAGTTTTGATTAATTCCTCGATACTGTTTTGGCTGAGACTGCCGTAATTTTCCAGATAACCGATCGAACCCTGGTCATGATAAATTTTGTTACAGGTATTGACATCTAGACCGTCTTTGTGGTAAGCAAAACCGGCTTTATCGGCGGCGGCAGTCCAGAGCATTTCCTGTTTGGGGGCGAGAATTCTAGCGGCAGCCTGTCCCAAACCACCAAAACCTAAAACACCGATCCGAAGGCGATCGCTGGCTATTTGTTTATTCATATTTGTTCTGATTCCTATAGACAAAATTCTATGATCTCGGCGGTCGTGGTTCGCCGTTGCATCTCCTTTATTTTCAATTTATCGCTTCAGGTCGTCTTTTTTGTGTAGTTTTGTTAAATTATGCCTACTAGGTTAAGGTTCGCCCTTGACGATGAAGAAAAGTTACGCGAAACTTACAAAAAATGAAAGTGGTTGGTCGAGATAATATAAAGTTTTGCTAAAATTTTAACCAGATTGCTACGATTAGCAAACTATCGTAAATTAAAACGATAGGGAGCTTTGCAAACCCCAGATTACGCCGAGAAGAGCTATGAGCATGGAAAGCCTAGAGTTTATCATCTATCCCGATGGTCGCGTCATGGAAAAGGTGACAGGCATAGTCGGTTCATCTTGTCAAGAGGTGACGGCGGCGATCGAGGCACAACTCGGGCAGCTGATGTCTCAAGAGAAAACCTCGGATTATTACCATCAAACCGTCAGCCAGTCAGAGAAAGTTAGCAACGCAGCCACTTTTAGCGACTGGTAATTTTTCATTTTTCCCAATCCCTTTATTTAAGCCACTGAAAAGCCATGTCACACTTTAGCAATATCAAAACCAAAATCCGCGATCTATCCTACCTAAAAGCCGCCCTGAGCGATATGGGGATGGAATGGAAAGAGGGTTCCCACCCCGTCAAAGGTTATCAAGGTCAAACTTTAAGCGCAGAGGTGGTAATCGAGCAAGATAACAATTACGATATCGGTTTTCGCTGGAATGGTAACGAGTACGAGTTAGTTGCCGATTTGCAATACTGGCAACAACCCCTAACCGTAGAAGGATTTTTAAGAAAAGTAAATCAAGGTTATGCCTACCACACCATTCTGGCAGAAACTGCTAAACAGGGTTTTCAGGTGGCAGCACAGGAAAAAAATACTGATGGTTCTATTCGTCTAGTGGTACAACGTTGGAGTGCCTAATGGCTGATTTTTCTCCCGAACGCTCTGGTTTTGAACCAGAGTTAGGGGGATTCCTAAGAGATTCCCCTGATCGCACTGGTTTTGAACCCGAATTGGGCGGTTTGCTGCGCCAGAAAGCGGTTTACGTCGATGAGGTCACTTGTATTGGTTGTAAACACTGCGCCCACGTTGCCCCCAATACCTTTTTTATTGAAGGCGAATACGGTCGCTCTCGTGTCTATAATCAGGACGGTGACGAAGAAGAAATTATTCAAGAAGCGATCGAGACTTGTCCAGTTAACTGTATTCACTGGGTTAATTATAATCAGTTGTCATCTCTTGAGGAAGAACGCAAACATCAAGTGATTAAACAGTTAGGTTTTCCTCAGATTCACAAGAAATTTAGCCCCGCAGATTTAGATATCTAGGGTGGATAGGTGCAGCCTCATCCATCCATTATTTCCTAGAAGTCAAGTTTGTTAAGTAAAGAGCCGCTATGTACGTTTTAATTGGTGGGGCGGGAATGATGGGGCTAGGTTTAGCCCAACAACTTTTAGACTTGGGACACACCGTGGCCATCGTTGATGTGGATCCTTTAGCTTGTCGGTTTGCCCGGGAAAAAATTGGTGTCATGGCCTTTGAGGGGAGTGCTGTCAGTACGAAAGTTCTGCTAGAGGCGGGGATTCGACAAGCTAACGCGGTTGTTGCCGCATTGAGGGACGATGCGATGAATCTAGCCCTAGTTACCTTGTCCAGAAGTTATGGCATTTCCCATATTGTGGTGAGAATGTGCGATCGCGAATTTCTCGATGCCTATCGTCTTGCTAGAGCTAGTCACATCATCAGCACGATTGATTTAGCCGTTGTCACTATGGCCAATGCGATCGAATACCCCGAAGTAGAATCGATGATGCACTTTGAACAGGGACAAGTGGAGGTGCTAAAGCTGCCCGTCCCCAAGTATTGTTATGTAGCTGGGCGTACCGTTGCCCAAATCGCTCAAGATGCCAACTTTCCGACCGGTTCGCTGATTATTGGCTATCAGTGTCACCCTTCTGCCAGTTTAGAGATTCCCAACGGCAATACCGTCCTAGAAGCAGACTCAACTATTCTGGTGGTTACTCGTCCGGAATTCGTCAAACCTATGATCGATTACCTCGGCATTCAAACTAATCATCGTCCAACGATAGAAGTTTCTCATCCAAACCTTTAACGTAGGATTGTACCAAGTCTTCCGGTACAATGCGTTTGCGAAGTGCATCGCTCAAGGCTGCTTTCTCAGCGAGGAACAATCGTCGTCGAATGGCATCTAACTGACTGTTGTTAGGCTCCATTTGCCCCGATCGAGACTGATTATAAGCATCCCGCAGCAGCCGTTCCGATACCGCCACTTTTGCCTGATAAGATGCCCACAGTTCTTCGTACACTGCTTTCGGTAAAACGCCAGATTTCAGTAAATTGGCTAACTCATCTTGTGCCGCTTTCGACGCGATCAACTGCAGCTGCAACTGGCCAATCTCCTGGGTTACTGCCGAAACCTGACTAATATTGAGCTTTTTAATTAACCAGGGTAAGGCTAATCCTTGGATAACCAGAGAAAATAACACAGAGCCAAAGACTAGCTCGATGATCAATTCCCTCCCTGTTAGAGTCAAAGGAATAGCAACCGCTAGGGCCATGGAGAGGGAACCCTTGATGTTGCCCAAAATCAGAATATGTTGCCAGCGCAAGGGGATCGGTCGA
The DNA here is from genome assembly GCF_020245305.1 of Microcystis sp. M20BS1. Classification (NCBI taxonomy): domain Bacteria; kingdom Bacillati; phylum Cyanobacteriota; class Cyanophyceae; order Chroococcales; family Microcystaceae; genus Microcystis; species Microcystis sp. M20BS1. Next base: position 13,765 of record NZ_JADBUZ010000111.1, read on the forward strand.
TCAATCCAGCGAAGTACCCATAGTAAAGAATACACTGACAGAATACGCCCCAATTGATAAGCCAAAATGACCAGCACAATCGATGGCAAGGTTTGCCATAGGGTCAAGGGGTTGATTTCAATGCCAATGAGCAGAAAAATAAAGGTATTGACGATAAAACCGGCGTATTCCCAAAAACTGATCAGGGTAATGCGATCGGATGCAGAGGCGCTGCGAGGCAGCCCCAAGTTACCAAAGACAAGTCCGGCAATAACTACCGCCACCGCTCCCGATACACCCAAAAACTGCCCGAGTTGAAAAGCTCCCAAGGCAAGCGCAACCGTAAGCAACAGGCTACTCAGCGGCTCCCGTAAGCGCACATAGATGGGCAGACACAGGTAGCCTAGGACAGCGCCCACTAATCCCCCACCCAGAGCAACGATCAACACTTCCTTGATGACTTGTGTAGTGCTGATGGTTCCAGTCGCGTAAATCACCAAGAGCAAATTAAAGGTGACGAGTGCGGCTGCATCATTAAATAGTGTTTCCCCTTCCACAATAGTGGAGAGTCTAGAGGGAACCCGAATTTCTTTAAAGACGGCAATCATCGAGACAGTATCGGTGTTTGCTAGAATCACTCCCACCAATAAGGCGGGAATCCAATCTAGCCCCAGGCCAAATTTTACCAAAACTGCAATAACCGCCGCAGAAAAAACCGAACCAGGTCCTGCGAGCAGTGCGATCGGTTTAAAGGTGCTGCGAAGACGGCTGATATCGGTATTAATCGCCGCTTCAAAAATCAGAATCGGCAGAAAAAGGTTAAGCACTAAAAACGGATCTAAGCCAATACGACGAGATAACAGATCGGTAATCGGTAATCCTGCTAAGACTAAACCTGCCACATAGGAAATGCGTAATCGCTGGGTTACTAGGGCAACGGCAGTGGCAATCAGTAGCAGCAGGATCAAGACAAGAACCAGTTCAGGAATGTCTCCCACCGTTTGGCTGTTCACAGCAGAATTGCTATCGAAGGATTTTTGTTGTGCTGCCCAGGCTACTAATAATTCTCCCCTCATAAGACGATTTTACCGAGAATATAAGAACTTGACTATTGTTCATAATACAAGGTAGGTTATGGCAGTTACAGCCTTTCTCAGAAAGATGAGGTTAGTTATTGTTGCTAAAATACTTGATGAGTAAGGATTAGTCTGTACTTCATCTTTAGGAGAAAGAATGAGAAATTTTCTACTTACCCGGTGATTGCTGTGGGGAGGGAAAAGTTAGAGGCAATCGGGGCAAAATGATAAGTATTTTATATACAAACACCTTCAATACTTAAAAATATTTAAATTTACAATTGGTAATATTTATTTTTACTCAAGAATTTATTGAGAATAATTTCTATTTATTTACGAGATAGCAATACTTCCAGCGATTCTGGTATAATTTTGCATTATGCTATGGTGGGTTTTTGTGGTCTTTTTTGGACTTTTAAAGGTCTAGCTTGCCTTGAAACCATTGCTAAATCTAGACTTTCCCTTTTAGCCAAACCAAACACTTTCGCCAATTATCCCTTTTTTCCCTAACAACGTTGATCTAATTTTTGTGTAGTTTTGTTGCAAAGTCAAAATTTTTTTGACAAAATGCCTAAATTGTGGTAGGGACGAAATGACGGGATTTAGCATCATTTCTAGTTCCAGTGTTTCCTAAAATCAGAGACTTCGTACCTCACCCTTAAGATAACTGCTAAGTAGGGTTTGCTGGAAAAGGCCTAGGATGGGGTCAGGCAGAAGACAGGAGTTTAAGGCTTTGTTGCTCCCCTTTTTTTTACCAGTTTGCGTACCACAAAAAGGATAATGCAAGGTTTTTGAAGGTCTCAATCCTATTTTTTAGCACTAATATCGGATTTTAAAAGGTCAAAAGCCTTATTTTAAAAGGGTTATACCATTATCTAGCAAGCCCTAATTACTATAGCGTTTCCTAAGCTAGTGAGGTACACCTATTTTCTTCCCTTTTGCCTTTTGCCTAAAACCCATAACTTTTGTACCTCAGCAGACTGAAAAACGCTATATCATAATATTTCTTCTCAAAAAAAGAGGAGAAAAAAGCAAGTTCTGCCTTTCTCTCCTCCAGTCTAGCGATTAATTACATTGGAACAGTAGCCAGTAATCTTGAACTACTATTCACCGCTTTAGTAAGCACCGTTATTTTTGGGAAAAACCACAACACCGATAGTTCTGAAGATTACCCAGATATCGGTTAACCAGTTACGCGAATTAACGTAATACACATCCATCTGCACCCGCATGGGATAGGGGATGTCATTACGTCCAGAAACTTGCCATAAACCAGTTAAACCGGGGCGAATAGTTAAGACCTTGTCGATGCGATTGCCATATTTCTGCAATTCTTCGGGAACTAAAGGCCGCGGACCGACGACGCTCATATCTCCTCGCAGGACGTTCCAGAATTGGGGAAACTCGTCCAAACTGGTTAAGCGGAGAAACTTGCCAATCCAAGTTATGCGGGGATCGTCCTTGAGCTTGAAATTATCCTCGAATTCCGCCCGCAGTTGGGGGGAGTCTTCCATCAGTCTCTCTAACACCTTATCCGCGTCCATTACCATAGTACGGAACTTGATACAGTTGAAATGCTGGAAGTTTTGACCGACGCGCTTCTGCATATAGAAGACCGGACCGGGGGAACTAATCGCGATCAATAAGGCTAAGATCAAATAAAGCGGCGAAAAGAAAATTAGAACCGATAGGGAGAAAACGATATCGAATAATCGTTTTGAGGTATCGCCGTCTAAAGCTATTAACCAAGATTTTTGATGCCGTCTACCAGAGACCGAAGGTTTGAACCCTCGCTTCATCAAAGCTTGTAGAGCCTTGACGGAGATAAGTTGGCTATTAGCAGTCATCTTACTCCTTCACATCACACACACCACACAGTACCCATGATAAAGCCACAAGACTGAAAAAACAAGTCTTCGGGTCAATAACTGGCACGGGCCATTCTAGAGCCTTTGTACTAAAAAATCTCTAATTAGGGTTTACTGAAAAAGTTTCTTGGTGGAGTCAGCAGTCGGCAGTCAGCAGTCAGGAGATTATTTTTATTTATTCTCCCTTCTCCCCACTCCCTGCTCCCCTATGCCTTTCAAACAGGATTTAGTATTGTAGGACGCTTTTGAATCAGCAAAAATTAATTATGCAAGAGGTTTAATAAAAAAAAGAGCATCGGCAAATGATACCCTTTGTGGCTGAATATCTAAGTAGTTACAGATTTGATCCTAAGGATTAAGTATGCTGTTGTCCGCGCTCGTCTGCTGAGTCCATTCGGAACTCGGCGTGAGCTTTTGTCGAACGCTGAGCTCCTGGCCGAAGCCCGAATTTTGGCTCCCGAAAACGAAAACTTTAGACTTCATCATTTAAGATAAATCCCCTACTTAGGCTATGGGTTGTTTCATACTACTTAGTTCTCGAATGCCTAACCAACCGATCAAACTATAGCAAATCGATAGCAACATGCTTTGATTACCAATTCTTAACCACTGTTTCAAAGCCTCCAAGTTAGCTTGGCTTTCTGCCTGTTTTCGCCGCTCTTGCAGCTGAGTTTGTAGCTGATTTTTGATCTCATCTAATCGCTGTTTAAATTCCCTCGGGCTTTTGGATAAATCGCGTAAATTAGTTAATTGCTCTCTTTGTTGGCGAAGGGTTTGTAACTGTTCTGTGCTGATCGGTTGTCCTTGGACACGACCAGTTTCAATCACTTGAGTTCTCTGAGAGATCTGCTGGTCTAATAGTTGGGGATTTTGCGATAGAGTATTTAACTGGGCTAAGAAAGCTTGAATTTGTCCCTCCCCTTGGTCAACACCCTGTTCAATTTGAGTCAAAGCGTCGTTTTTAATCTGGTTGATATTATTGATATGAACAGGAATCATCAACAGAAAAACTAAGCCTAACAGTGTGGAAAGAATAAAGATCGGCCAACGCAATTCAAAGTGGTATTTCCTAGTAGTGAAATTTTTATTGTTATCGTCAATCCAGTAAGCGATTAAAACGAGAACGATACCCAGAAGAGGAACAATTCCTCGATCGACAAAGGTGGTGACGAACCCTACCTGCCATTGGGATTGACTGAATTGATAGGGCAGCGGCAGGATAAACGCATCCAAAAGGAAGGAAAGAATGAAAACCAATCCCGTTAATTTCAGGGACAAAGAAGTAAAACTGTTCATCGCTGTTTCTGTAATGGTATGTCAATGAATAGATTCATTAGTCTGTTTAAAAGTTCTCGCTGGGGGTTCCCAGAAGGATTTTGCCGAGAGGCAATCTGACAAACTGCAATTTTCTAATTAACTTTTGCTCAACCTCCCGCTAAACCCTACGCTAAATCGTTCTGCTTGTCAACCTCTTTCGAGAATCGACTCTAGAAATATTACCTCAATATGGCATCGGTAAACCTATCCCTGTCAAAGAATAAAATTTTCCCAAGCTCTCAGACTGGGTTTTCCCCAGATCTCTTCCCTAAGACAGAGACTGTCAAAGAATAAAATTTTCCCAAGCTCTCAGATGAGTCCTCAATGGTTAGCCTATAGTAAAGACAGCCCCCCTGAGTTGATAACAAAACCCATGCAGAAATTGGTGGAAGTTTTAGCCGATAAACAAGCTCTGATCGCAAAATCTCTGGCGCTGGTTCTGGAAAAAATCACAACCAGCCTCGACCAACAGGACTATTTTACCATCGCTCTGTCCGGCGGTAGTACCCCGAAACCTCTCTACGAGGCTTTATCCTCTCAACCCCTCGACTGGTCAAAAATTCACGTTTTCTGGGGAGATGAGCGCTACGTTAGTCCCGATCATCCTGACAGTAATCAACGCATGGCCCGGTTAGCATGGCTCGATCGCATACCGATCCCAGCCGCTAATATTCATCCCATGCCCACGGATGAACCCGATCCCCACCTGGCTGCCCAAAAATACGATGATCATCTCCGCCAATGGTTTGAGGTCAATTCTCCCGATTTTCCCGTTTTTGACCTGATTTTATTGGGAATGGGCGATGATGGTCACACCGCCTCTCTCTTTCCCCACACGGCAGCTTTAACGGTGAGCGATCGCTGTATCACCGTCGGCGAGAAAGACGGCAATCCCCGCTTGACTTTTACCGTTCCCCTGATCAATCAGGCCCGTTGTGTGATCTTTATCGCTGCCGGCGAAAGTAAACGCCCCGCTCTACATCAGATTTTCTCTGCCTATGGTGACTCTTTCTCCTATCCTTCCCGTCTCATCCACCCCCCGGCTGGGGAATTATATTGGTTGCTCGATGCGGCCGCTGGTTCCTCTTTTGTCTAGAGAATAGGGGAATAGGGGAATAGGGAAATGGGGTAATTCAACTAAAACCCCAACACCCCAACACCCTAAAACCCCAACACCCCAACCCCTAATCTGCTTTTTTACTTTTTACTTTTTACTTTTTACTTTTTCCTTAAAAATGATCGTTTGTCCTAATTGCGAACATACTAACCCCGATGAGGCCAGTCAATGCGAGGCCTGTTACACTCCCTTGCCGCGGATGTCTTCCTGTCCTAGTTGTGGGGCAACCATCCAAACTGATGCCACCTTTTGCGGTCAGTGTGGCTACAATTTACAGCCTAATTCCGTTCCCATGGTGGCAGCCGAGGCCGAATCGGAATCGGAACCTGAACCCGTCTCACCAGTCTCGACACCCACTGTCGCCTCGATCGCACCTCCTCCTGTTGCCCCCCCACCGGTTCCCGCTGCCACCCGCTTACAGACGGAAATGGCTAGTTTGCAGCACCTGCAAACCGATAGCAAAATTGAATTACCCCTACATCTATCGGTAATTCATATCGGCAAACCTAATGATCGCATTCCCCCCGATATCGATGTTTCCGGTTTTCCCGATTCTGACATCGTCTCCCGGGTTCATGGCGATATCCGCGTTGAAGGGGGAATCTATTATCTTGAAGACAGCGGCAGCGCTAACGGAACCTACGTTAATCACACTCCCCTACCCCCCGGCAATCGTCATCGTCTTCGGGCAGGCGATCGCATTTCCCTCGGTAAAGGCGACAAAATGACTTTTATTTTCCAAATGTCTTAAAAAAGGTTAGGGGTTAGGGATTTAGGGTGATGGGGAAATTTCAGCTAAATTCCCCACTTCCCACTTCCCCACTTCCCCACTTCCCCACTTCCCCATTTCCCCACTGAAAATTATGCGTACAAATTGGCGAATCGGCTCTTTATTGGGCATTCCTCTCTATATTGATTCCTCGTGGTTTTTGATTCTGGCTTTTGTCACCTTGATCAATGCCACCGATGCAGAAATTCAGTCTCTGGCCGCCCATAGTGCTGTTTTAGCGTGGTTACTTGGTTTAATCATGGCTTTATTGCTATTTATCTCGGTTTTACTCCACGAATTAGGTCATAGTTTCATGGCTCGCTCCCAAGGCATCCAGGTCAATTCCATTACCCTGTTTCTTTTTGGGGGTATGGCCTCGATCGATCGAGAATCTCGGACTCCTCCCGAGGCCATGCAAGTAGCGATCGCTGGACCCGCCGTTAGTTTTCTCCTGTTTTGTCTCTTATCCCTAGCCAGTCACTTACCCTATTTAAACGCCAATTTAACTTATATATCCGGGCATTTAGCGATAATTAACCTGTTTTTGGCTCTATTTAATCTTATCCCCGGTTTACCCCTCGATGGGGGTCAAATTTTAAAAGCAATGGTCTGGCAAGCGACTGGCGATCGCTGGAAAGGTTTACATTGGGCTGCGATCAGTGGTCAATTCATCGGTTGGTTAGGGATTATTTTAGGGATTTTCTTGGTTCTCTTGACGGCAGATGTGGGGGGTGCTTGGTTAGGATTAATGGGCTGGTTTATCCTCAGAAATGCCCGCGCCTACGATAATTTAACTAATTTACAGGAAAGTCTCCTCAATTTGCAAGCGGGAGAGGTGATGAGCAGAAATTTGCGGGTTTTAAACGCCCATCAAACCCTAGAGGAATTCGCCCAAGAATACGTTTTAGACCGAGCGGCTGCCAATACTGCTTATTTTGCCGCTTCCGAGGGACGTTATCGGGGATTAATTCGGGTGGCAGATTTACAGGCGATCGAGCGCAGTTTCTGGTCAGAAAAACAACTGCTTGATATTGCCCATCCCCTCACGGAAATTGCCACTGTTGAGGAAAAAACCCCCTTAGTGACGGTGGTGCAGAAATTGGAAACCATCCAGGACCCAATGCTCACGGTGTTAACACCGGCCTCCGCCGTAGCGGGAGTAATCGATCGCGGCGATATCCTCAAGGCAATTGCGATAAAATACCAACTTCCCCTAGAGGAAACGGATATTAAACGCGCTCGCGAGGGAGTTTACCCCAGTTATTTGCCCTTAAATGTCATTGCTGCCGCTCTTGACAAGAGTGAACGGCCAAAAATCGGCGAACCGTCCTTAATGTCCTGACGTAGAGAGGATGAACGATAATAATCTTGAATATGGCTAATGCGAAAATTTCCTCGCTGGTTAGTCTGCCACAATTTACCCGTTTCCACATCTAAACAACTTAACCAACCTCTGCCGTAAGCCCAAGTATCAATACAAATGGCATGGCCGAGATTAATCGGTTTCCCGCTTTTTTGGCTGGTATGGCCGCAAATCATGGTTTTTCCCGAACTATGGGCGGCGGGATATTGAAATTTCTCCCAAAAGAGCTTGTATTCTGGTTGTCTGGCTAGGGGTAGATGGGGATCGAGACTAGCGTGAACAAATAAATGATTTGCAGTTTCGTAGCTATTTATACAGACTTTTCCTAAAAAATCCCAGTGAGATTCAGGAATTTTAATCAGGTGGCCTTCACTATAGGATTTTAGAGTAGCTTTACCGCCTTTTTCTAACCAGAGACGCTGTTTAAGGGGGTTATGACGGGCTTGCAGCATGATAATCTCGTGATTACCCTTGAGGGGAATCAAATTTCCCTGTTTGTGTAGGGAAATCAGGCGATCGATCACCCCTTTCGAGTCTCTGCCCTTATTAACGTAATCACCGAGGGTGATTAAAGTATCTTGCGGTTTGGGGTTGACAATCTCTAGTAAGTGATCTAGAGCTTTCGAGCAACCATGAATATCGCCGATCGCTAAGGTTCGCATGAGGATTTAGTAGGGGATTAGGGCATAGGTAGGGTTTGCGGCAAAAAGTTTTTCGTGGGGGCAGGGTGTGGGGTGTGGGGTGTAGGGTGTAGGGTTTTACCGATTTTGAGGTGGTCAGTTACCTAATTTTCAGGGAAAAAGTCCAGGAATTTTACCCCCGATCCCTCCAATGGTAGGCACTTTTTGAGGTCAAAAAAGTCTAAAAGCCTTATCAAACAAAGTTTTTAGATTTATTCAGCAAACCCTAGGTACAGGTAAAAGTATTAAAGAAATCTGTTCACGACAGACAGCGATTATCGGTGATCTTGCTTAGGGTAACAAAAAGGCTTACAGTAAAATGTACCATAAATTATCAAATCTACTAAATTAATTAAGCTGTGCCGAAAGTTGTTATTGCAGGTAACTGGAAAATGCACAAAACCCAGAGAGAAGCTTTGGAGTTTTTGCAAGATTTTAAATCCCATCTAGATGAAACCCCCGACGACCGAGAAGTGGTTCTTTGCGCCCCTTTCACAGCTTTAGCTGTCCTCTCTAAAACCCTCCACGGCGGTCGTATTCGCTTGGGGGCGCAAAATGTCCACTGGGAAAAATCGGGGGCTTATACGGGCGAAATCTCGGCGGATATGTTAACCGAAATTGGGGTTCACTATGTGGTTATCGGTCACAGTGAACGCCGGCAATATTTCGGCGAAACCGATGAAACCGTCAATTTAAGGGTTATATCTGCCCAAAAACAAGGTTTAATCCCGATTATCTGTGTGGGAGAAAGTAAAGCCCAAAGAGATGCTGGAGAAACGGAAAAGGTAATTATCAAGCAAATTCAAGGGGGTTTAGTCAATGTTGACCAAAAAAACCTCGTTATCGCCTACGAACCCATCTGGGCGATTGGCACGGGGGAAACCTGCGAAAGCGAGGAAGCGAACCGCGTTATCGGTTTGATTCGACAACAATTAGACAATCCCGACGTAACCATTCAGTACGGTGGTTCGGTAAAACCCGATAATATCGATGAAATTATGGCTCAATCGCAGATAAACGGGGCTTTAGTCGGTGGGGCGAGTCTAGACCCCACCGTATTCGCTAGGATTGTTAATTATCGTTAATTGATTTCTGCTGCCATGACGCTATTTTCCAAAACCCCGATGCCTTCTATTTCCACCCGAACCTTATCCCCCACCTGCAGCGGTCCGATTCCTTCGGGAGTTCCCGTTAAAATCACATCCCCCGGCAGCAGGGTCATCACTTGAGAGATATAAGCCACCAAGACATCGGGGGGAAAGACCATATCACTCAGATAACTGCTTTGTTTGGGTTCGCTGCCATCATTGAGAAAAGTGGTTAATTGCGCCCCGATACTCAGTTCCCGGACAATCCAGGGGCCGAGGGGACAAAAACTGTCAAATCCTTTCGCCCGCGTCCATTGGCTATCTTTTTTCTGTAAATCCCTAGCGGTGACATCGTTAGCAATAGTATAACCCCAGATTTTGCTTCTGGCTTGGGCTGTCGTGCAGTTTTTGGCGGTTTCTCCGATAATTAATGCTAATTCTCCCTCATAATCTACTCTTTCCGATTGGGGCGGATAAAAAATTGTTTCACCGTCGGCGATAATTGTCGTCGGTGGCTTGAGAAATAAAAGCGGTTCTTCCGGTACAGGTGTTCCCATCTCGGCGGCGTGGGCGCGGTAATTTTTGCCCACGGCAATAATTTTCGACGGGAAACAGGGGGCTAATAGTTGGTAGCTATCAGGTTCTAATTCTAGCTTGGTTAGTTGCCCTCCTTGCCAGGGAGGGGCATCAAAGACAGCAACGCTACGGTTTAGCTGTAACAGTCCGTAGAAGATTTGTCCTTGACGATGTTTCACTCGTACATAGCGTTGCGCCATATTTTTCTGGGAATGACTAGCGATCGACTCTCGGATAGTAGTATGATCATATATCCTTGCTTCTTTATTAAAAGCTAGAGAGTTATGAAAATCAATTAACTCCTGGCCTTGACAAAGAAGCCTTCTAGTCCATAAGGATTCTGAGATGAGCAATAACTACGAAACTCTTTACATTCTCCGTCCCGATTTAGGGGAAGAAGTCGTTCAGCAACAAGTGGAACGTTATCGGACTCTGATTACCGAACACAGCGCCACAGACATTGAGGTTAAGGTGTGGGGTAAAAAACGTCTGGCCTATCCCATCAAAAAACTCAATGATGGTGTCTATGTGCAGATGAATTATCAGGCCAGCGGCAAACAAGTCGCCCCCATGGAACGGGCCATGCGTTTAAGTGATGAGGTTATTCGTTATTTAACCCTAAAACTCGATCGCGTGATGCCCCCCCCTGCGGATTTATCTCCCTTAACGGAAATTCCCCCCTCTCCTATCACCGAAGCGGTGGTGGAAGAGGACGGCATCTCCGCTGAAGATTAATTATAGTCACAACTGTGTCGGGTCAATGCCCAATTCGCGTAATCGGGCAAAAGCGCGATCGCGTTCTTGTTGTGCTTGGTCGCGTTCTTGTTGTGCTTGGTTGCGCTCCTCAAAGAGGGTTTCAGGGTCTTTAAATCGTTCCCCATTGGGATAAAAGACCTCTAAACCCTCTTCAAACATCTCAAACCGAATTCCTAGGATTGGGGAAGTCCAAGGAAAATTCAAGGCCGTCACCGGGAAAAAATCCTCTTGCTGATTGGCCCGCACCAATCCCCAGAAATCGTGGGAGTCTGGGTCATAGAAAAACATTTCTAATACCCCATGCTCCCGATAGAAAGACTGCTTTTTGAGCATTTCCCTGGCACTATTGCTCGGAGAGAGGATTTCAAACACTACCTGGGGGGCAATATTGTCTTCTTCCCATTGTTTATAGCTGCCGCGCTCACCCGGTGGACGGCCGAAAACTACCATGGCATCGGGAGCTTGACGGGGAGCGGGTGGTACAGTTACCTGCTGGGGATACCAGAGCAAATCTCCGGCGACAAAGACGGTTTGCTCTTTAAATAAATACCTGAGATTGGCAACCAAGCGAACAATCCAGCGATATTGAACTGTGTTGTCGGCCATAGGTTTACCGTCGGAGTCAGGATAGAAAAGTTGGGGTTCGATGGGTGCTTGA
>NZ_JADBUZ010000112.1:0-14759 GCF_020245305.1 Microcystis sp. M20BS1
AGGCAAGAACATCAATTTCTAGGTGTTGTCCTTCTTTACTGACTCGGACACTGGGACTGATAACCTCCATACCAAATTGTTGTCCGAGAATCGTTTCCATTGAAGGAAGGGCAAGTCCTTCGGTAAAGCTGCCGAATTTTGTACCGAGTCCCCCAATTTGTTTGCCCAGTTCTTTGAGTTGTTTGTCAGTTTCTTTCTGTTGTTGGGCGTTTTCCTTCTGTTGTTGACTAACTTCCTTCAATAGTAGTTCAGTCTCCTTCTGTTGTTGACTGACTTCCTTGAGTTGTTTGTCAGTTTCTTTTTGAGCGGCAGTTAATTCGGCTAAGAGTCGCCATACGTCTTCGGATGTGGTTGCCATAGATAATTTTTTCCTTCTGATCTGGTCTATTGCTATTTTAGTCAATCGCGCCGGTACTTCCTAATTTTTAACCTTCCATGCTCTCTTTTTTGTCAAGTACATCTTATACCATTTTAGATGAGCTTACCCTAGCAACCTTAAGCGAATACTACCGTGCGATTAGCGTAAACTAAAACGCGATTTTGCAAGTGTAAACGTACCGCTCGCGCTAACACCACCCTTTCTAAATCCTTACCTTGACGAATTAAATCTCCCACGGTATCGCGATGACTAACTCTGACCACATCCTGCTCGATAATTGGCCCCTGATCGAGATCGGCAGTGATATAATGGGCGGTGGCTCCAATAATTTTTACCCCTCGATCGTAAGCCCGTTGATAGGGATTAGCTCCCGCAAAAGCCGGTAAAAAAGAATGATGAATATTGATAATATTGGGGAAAAAGTTAATAAAATCTGGGGTGAGAACCTGCATATATTTAGCTAAAATCCCTAAATCTATCCGGTATTCCCGCAGTAACTCTAATTGTCTGGCTTCCTGTTCAATCTTGGTTTCGGCGGTAACGGGAAGATGATAAAAATCAATACCAAATTGATTGGCAACTGAGTGTAATTCTGGATGATTGCTAATAATTAAAGGAATTTCTGCCCTAATTTCTCCCCCGTGTTGTCGCCATAATAAATCGAGGAGACAATGATCCTGTTTTGTCACCCAAATAGCTAGACGCGGAACAGTATCGGAAAAATGTAAGGACCAACTAGCCTGCAAAGGTTTGGCAATAGCGGCGAAAGCTGGTTCGATCATCCCACGGGGTAAATTAAACCCCTCTAATTGCCATTCTATCCGCATCAGGAACAATCCTGCCGAAAAATCCGTGTGTTGGTCAGCGTGGATAATATTGCCGCCATTAGCGTAGATAAAATTAGCGATTTTCGCCACCAGACCAATCTGGTCGGGACAAGAAATTAACAAGGTTGCAGTGGTACCAGTCATAAATTATCGGCGGCAAGAATTGACTTTTTCTACCCCTAATTTATTACAATTTTAGGCACTTCGTCCCTTTGATACACAAAAAAGATCGTTTGTCAACAGCGATCGCCGATTAAATTTCTAGTTAAACTGATAGGCTCTTCCCTTGCTCAGAAGTGGCAAAATGCCGCTCGATTAGGGAGGGGACATCTTGGGGAGCTACCTGATTATAATGCTTTTTATCGGGCATAACCACCAGATTCGGGCCTTTTTTGCACTGTTTTAAACAGCCGGTTAATTTAATATTCACCGCTTCTCCCAGTCCTTTTTCCTCTAAACTACTCTCTAACCTTTGGCAGACTCTCGCACCGCCATTTTTCCAACAATCGGACTTCTGACAGATTAAGACGGTGGCTTTTTTCGCTTTTGCCGGGGTGACTTCTGGGGTTTTTTCGCCGGATAAATGCTCAATCCCTAGTACCCTCAGTTTTAATTTTCCCTTTTTTGAACAAAGACTACTTTCTCCCGTCACTTTTAGCCATGAGTGGAGAGCAATATTGAGAGGTATGTGGTCTCGCAGTGTTTTTTCAGGCTTAAACCAATATTCCCGTTTATCAACACTGATTCTCAGGTATTTTACCTTATATCCGTCCTTGAGGACAAAACCGAGGAATTGACCGACCACTTGAAAGGGAATCATGGTAGTTGCAGATTTTGACATACTTTCTCACTTTTTACTCTTAGATTGCTAATTTTTCTCAAGGATTATGCTTGCCAACAGGTTTCCAGCCAAGGGATTAAACAGCCTCGGGAGGCCTCCACCTGTCGCAGGACAATCCACAGCTATAAAAGTTGAGCGGAGGCATCAATGCGAACCGGCAAAAGCTGATGGAGCGAGCATTGACATTCAATGTTTAGGGCTTGCATCTGGTGGTAAACCTGCCAGGGATCCCAAGCACTAAGATTGAAGATTTTCTCACCTTTCGATGGCCATTTGTCTATACTCATGGGGCTTTTAATTGAGAACTATTAGCAATATAACTCTAGGCTGATGTTCTCAGTATAACCAACAACTGCAAATTATTATCAATAACTTGCAGAAAAAAAGTTATCCGGTAGCGGCGATCGGCTAAAATTTTGCTTGTCCGCTTTGCCGATCCCGGAATCGCTACCGCCTACAATTGTCAAAGGGATAAAAATGGAGATACCAAGATTTATTGACGAAAATTATGGATAAAAAAGCTCAAAAAACCGATAATTCAGCAGTTCTCTATTTTGATGGTGGTTCTCGCGGCAATCCGGGGAGAGCAGCCGGTGCAGCGGTAATAGTTTTAGCCGAGGGTAATTCCTTGACTACGAGTAGATATATGGAGAGAGCCACTAATAACGAAGCTGAATACACAGGATTGATTATTGGATTGGAAAAAGCCCAAGAATTAGGCTTAAAAAGCCTAGAAATTCGGGGAGACAGTCAATTAGTCATCAATCAAGTTAAGGGAGACTGGAAGGTAAAAAGCGATAGTTTACGTCCCTTTTATCAGCGTGCTTGTCAATTAGTCACCCAATTCGATCGCATTAGCTGGCGCTGGATTGAACGAGCTAAAAATAGTGTGGCTGACGCTGCTGCTAATCAGTGTATGGATGCGGCGAAAAAATCGCCAGAAAAACCCGAGGAAGGCGAAACTAATCTCGATATTCTGCTCCAATCCCTGAAACCAATCCTAAATACTGAAGAATTCGTTTTCTCTTCCCTCACAGCAACAGGACTGGAACAGCTACAATTAACCCCTATCTGCCAATTTCGGGAAGAGGAAGGAATAACGGTGATTATTCCCCGTCAGCAAGCCGATCGCAAGAATTTACAGTACAAATATATTTATAGACAAATTACTCTTTCTGTGCATTCTAGTTTAGCGGCGGTGGGATTTTTAGCGGTGATTAGTGAGAAACTGTCCGAAGCGGCAATTAGCGTCAATGTCATTTCTGGTTATTATCACGATCATTTATTTATCCCTAGGGATAGGGTGACAGAAGCGATGGCTATTCTCGAAGAAATTAGCCGCTCATAACAGTTATCAGTTATCAGTTATCAGTTATCAGGTGTGGCTCTCTTATTCTTTGTGTGATCTCGCGTAGCGAGCGCGTTGCGACCAGTTTAACTTACTATAGAAGCGATCAATCTTTGTGTCCTCTGTGTCTGGAGTGGTTCCTTCCACTCCCTCGCCGGCAAGACTGTATCTTAGAATACATTTTACCCACCAAACCTAAGAGAGCCCAGATGTGAGTTTTCAATTCACTGATACTAAATCTGGTTATTAAAAACTGATTATTTATTCTCCCCTTTGCATGAGTACCTCTCCTCATAACTAGCCTATACTCAACGGATTTAGTATGATTACTGATTACTGTTTACTGTTCAGTGAAAAAATAGGATTTATTATTATTTGCTCTCCTCCGAGGAATTTTTCACCGTTTCTTCTAGGATAACTACCGGTTCTTTTTCCCGCTGCTGTGAGCGGATGATATCGATGGTACTTTTCAGCACACTAGCGATGGGAACTGCTATCAATAAACCGAGAATTCCTGCCACTTTGCCACCGATAAAAAGAGATAGAATAATCCAGACGGGATTAAGTCCGATCATACCTCCCATTAGCCGAGGGGCGATGACATTATCATTAATTTGACCGACAATAATAGTCAGGGTCAAAACTTTTAACCCTAACCAAAAATCTTGAAACATTAGTAGGGTACTAATGCCAATAATGGTAAAGGCACTGGCAAAAGGAATTAATGTAGTTAGACCGATCGCCACCCCGAATAATAGGGCATAATCGACCTTGAGAATGACAAAAACAAAAATTTGAGCCAGGCTGAGAATTCCCGCTAAAATGGTTTGACCAGCAAAATAGGTTTCAAAAGTTTGACGAATAATAGTTCTTAATTTGAGATTCCAGGGAGCAGGAATCCAGCTTAAAATTCCCTCCCAAATTTGTTCGCCATAGAGAACCAGAAAGACAGTTATAACCAGAACAAAGAGAATGTTTAGGATACTGTTGATAGTTCCCAGCACAAAGCTCAGTAATTGAGTGCTAAGAGTTTGTAAAACATTGGTTAGTCGTTCCGATAACTGGGTGATTGATTGCTCGATATAAATCGCATATTTCTGAGTTTTATCCCACTTTTCTAAATTTTGTATCTGTTCGGTTCCCGACTCGATCCACTGGGGCAAACTATTGATTAAACTGCTTAATTGTTCGACAATCTGGGGAATTAAAATTAAACCTAAAACAATCAAAATTAATAGGGCAATTAAAAAGACAATAGCGATCGAACCACTGCGATTAACCCCGCGTCTTTGCAGTAGTTTGATGGGAACATCTAAGACAAAAGCTAGTAAACTAGCAGTGACAAAAATACTGACTAAGGGTTCTAGATAGCTAAATAATTGGAATAATAACCAACCATTGAGAAATAAAAGCGGAAAAACCAGACTTAGCCGCAACCAACGAGGTAGTTGCTTAAAAAGCTCTATCATTAATTTTGTCCTGAGAGAGTATCGATGTAAAAAGAGACTTTTCCAACCAGAAATCCTCTTTCAATCTACCATCTCCTCGCCACTTTTCTAGCTCCAGTAACCCTGAAACTCTTATCTTAACTGTATGGAGCTAAGCGGATTCGAACCGCTGACCCCCTCAATGCCATTGAGGTGCTCTACCAACTGAGCTATAACCCCGCGAAGACCATTTTTGAATATAGCTTAAATAGAATTACTTTGTCAAGGGGTGACGAGAAAAAAATTTGTCCCTCACAATGCGATCGCTGATAAGACAATGGTGAAACAATCGCCTCCATTTAGACAGGAGCCGAAATTTGGGTTAAATAGGTTAAACAGTGGCCCATGAGGAAATAAACTACTAACATAGCCGCTGCCGCTGCTGCCACCAAGGTTCCCGCCAGGATCAAGGAAAACTCTTGCCTGTCGAACGCTTGCTGCATCAGATGCAATGACCAAGCCACAAGACCGAGGTCAAAGATGAGAATCGGAACTAACATATTTTAAATTTTGTTAACTTTCTTCTATTCTAATACATAATTTTCTGGAGGGATAATCGGAGGGAAGTTAAAAAAGGGATTTTTTGCTGGTTGCTCGATCGCGGCTGTCAGCCGTCAGCCATTAGCTTTCAGTAATAGGTCTAAATTTTGCTCTTCTTGGTTTGCAGCCTGAAAAAATCCTTTTCCCGAAAAAGCGACTCAATCACCAGATTAAGTTCTGTAAATCTTGTTCTCATTTTCCCTAGCTAACGCACGGGGACTTGGTGATTTTGCAGATAATTTTTGACCTCAGCGATAGTTAATTGACCATAATGGAGCAAAGAAGCCAATAAAGCCGCTTCTGCTCGGCCTTCCGTCAATGCTTCGTAGATATGCTGACAATTACCCGCTCCTCCAGAGGCAATCACAGGAATCTCCACCCTTTCTGCGATCGCTTTTGTCAAGGACAGATCGTAACCCGCTTGCGTGCCGTCAGCATCCATACTGGTAACTAACAACTCACCCGCCCCGCGTTTTTCCACTTCTTTGGCCCATAATAAAGCATCAATACCCGTATTTTCCCGTCCACCCCGAACATAAACCTCCCAACCGGGGTTATGCACATCCTTGCGTCTTCTAGCATCGATCGCCACCACAATACACTGTTTACCAAAGCGATCGCTGGCTCGATCGAGCAATTCCGGCTCGCGCACGGCAGCCGAGTTAATGCTGACTTTATCGGCCCCGGCTCTTAACAAATTTTTAATATTTTCTAAGGATTGGATGCCACCCCCCACGGTCAGAGGAATAAAAACCTGTTCCGCCGTGCGATAGACTACATCAATAATCGTGTCGCGATCTTCATGGGTAGCAGTAATATCAAGAAAAACCAACTCATCAGCCCCTGCCTGATTATACAAGCGAGCTAACTCCACGGGGTCGCCAGCATCCTGAAGATTGACAAAATTAACCCCTTTAACTACCCGACCTTTATTGACATCCAAACAAGGCAAAATCCGCTTCGCTAACATATCCTAGACTCTTGATTGTAACAATGGCCATCAAACGATCGCACAATTCCCCCCCGGCAGCCGAGGAAAATCTGCTCACTCCCAATCCCACTATAGAAGAAACGGAAAAAGCAGAAGCGCAGATTCGTCCACAATCCCTAGAGGATTATATCGGTCAACAGGACTTAAAGGCTAATCTAAAAGTCACCATCGCCGCGGCCAAAGCTAGACAAGAAGCGATCGATCATTTGCTCTTCTACGGACCGCCGGGGTTAGGCAAAACCACCATGGCTTTAATTTTAGCGGCTGAGATGGGAGTAAATTGCCGCATTACTGCCGCCCCCGCTTTAGAGCGTCCCCGGGACATTACCGGCATCCTGATCAATCTTCAACCCCGGGATATTCTTTTTATCGACGAAATTCATCGACTGAATCGGGTGACGGAGGAGTTATTATACCCAGCTATGGAGGATTATCGCCTAGATGTGACGATTGGTAAGGGTCAAGCAGCGAAAATTCGCAGTATTTCCCTGCCTCCCTTTACTTTAATCGGTGCTACTACCAAAGTTGGCTCTTTAACTGCGCCTTTACGCGATCGTTTTGGCATGATTCAACGTCTGCGTTTCTATACGGTCGAGGAATTGACAGCAATTATGCTCAGAAGTGCCACTATTTTTAATATTCCCATGACTGAAGCAGGTGCGATCGAAATTTCCCGTCGCAGTCGGGGAACTCCACGCATTGCCAATCGTTTATTAAAACGGGTGCGCGACTATGTGCAGGTGAAGGGAGAAACTATTATCACCCCCCAGTTAGCCGCTGAGGGATTAAATCAATTAAATGTGGATTCTATGGGTTTAGATTGGACCGATCGATTAGTATTAAAGACGATGATCGAACAGTTTCAAGGCAAACCCGTGGGATTGGAAGCGGTAGCGGCAGCCACGGGAGAAGATGCCAAGACAATTGAGGAGGTGTATGAGCCTTATTTATTACAAATAGGTTATCTTCATCGTACTCCCCGGGGCCGCGTAGTGACGGCAGCGGCCTACGAACATTTAGGTTTACTGGCGAAATTGCCGAAAAATAAGGATCGGAGTTTACCTTTGTTCGAGTTCTAGTTTTCTAGATAGGGTTGGCTGAATAAATCTAAAAACCTTGTTGGATTAAGACTTTTCGGGGGTAAAATTCACGGTTCTTCCGAACTTACACTGTAGAAAATTCCTCAAGCTCACTCTCTGCACAGCAATGCTCTAAAGTTGATAAATATCAATTTAACAAAAACTCAAAGCCTTAGTGTACAAGCTTTACAATCATAAGTTGTTGATAGTTTTACATAACAGGTTCGGTAGAGCCAAATTCACACCCCACTTCCCCACTTCCCCACTCCCCCACACCCCACACCCTGCTTCTAGGAACAACTTTTTCAGCCAACCCTAATTACCAGCGTTTTAGCTCACTTGTGTCTTTAAATACTGCCTTGACTGCTTGAAATCACACAAGCCTTTATGTAAAGACCGTACGATCAAGATTGTAGTAAGTTACATTGTTGCCATTGCTTGCCGCTTCCAATCTAGACTGTATTGGGATTTGTCAGAGCTATGCAATAGTGAGCTTTTATAGTCAATGATTTTTTAAGTCTGTTAACGTCCTATGTCTGGCCTAAATAAAGAAAATCTTAAACTAGAAACTCTTACCCTGTTTCAAAAATACCAAAAAACAGGGGAGAATCAGTTACGGGATCAAATTATCCGGTTAAACCTAGGATTAGTCAGAAGGGAAGCTCATCATTGGGTCAATCAATGCCATGAAAATTACGAAGATTTAGTGCAGGTTGGCTGTATGGGACTAATTCGGGCGATCAAACGTTTTGACAGCAGCAAAGGTCATGCTTTTAGTTCCTTCGCTATTCCCTATATTCGTGGCGAGATTCAACACTATCTGCGCGATAAAGGTTACACAGTTCGCATTCCTCGTCGTTGGTTAGATTTAGGGAGACAAGCGGCAAATATGCGTCGGGATTTTCAAACTATCCACAATCGTCAACCCAATGATACGGAAATCTCCCTCGCTTTAAATATTTCGATCGAAGAATGGCAAGAGGTAAAACTGGCTTTCCAAAACCGTGAACCTCTTAGTCTCGATGCGACGGTTAATAACGATGAAGATAATAACACCTGTTTAAAAGACATCGTTCCCGATCCTGGTTATCGCAGCTTTCAACTTTGTCAAGAGGATCGCATTCGTTTACAACAGGCACTGGCTCAATTAGAAGAGAAAACCCGTTATATTCTCGAATTTGTCTTCCTTAAAGATCTTACTCAACGGGAAACCGCCGAACAATTAGGCATTAGTATTGTTACCGTCTCCCGTCGGGTGAAAAAAGGTTTAGAAATGCTCAAGGAAACCATGCTCCAAGAGGCATTTTAGCCCAATTATCGGTTCTCATAGCAAGTCCGTTATTAACTCCCAATTCAACTTTAAAAACTCAGTTATGGATTTTTTCCCCTGCTCCGATGCTCCTCTCTCCCAGCTTATCTTGGCTCCAATAGCAAGTAATTTAAAACCCCGGCTAAATATTCATACTGCTCGATCGAATTATAGTAGTGAGCAGAAATCCTCACAATTAATGATGCTTCTCCCCAGGGAATTATCGGCACTTCAATCTGATATTTTTCCCACAGTTGTCTGGATAAATCTTCTGCTATCCAAGCATAACTAGGAATTAGAATTGAGGACATCGATCCGATCATTGATTCTGGACAGGGATAATTGACCTGCAAGGCATGACAAAGCAAATTTCTGGCTTTTAAAACCAAATTATGATTCCTCGCCATCAGACCCAGTAAACCATCAATAGAGAGAGAATTTAAAAACTCGATCGCTTTTGGCACTGATAAATAAGCGCTGGGATCATCGGTTCCCATCCAAGCAAATTCTAACTGAAAACGGGAACGATCTTGTCGAGGAGAATTAGCCCCATGGCTAATAGTTAAAGGTCGAATTATTGCCTGTTTATCCCCGCGCACATAGAGAAAAGCAGCCCCCTTGGGACTACATAACCACTTATGACAATTAGCAGTATAATAGGTGGGATTAATTGCCCCGATATTAAGGGGTAAAAAACCTAAAGCATGAGCGCCATCGATGAGAGTATCAATACCCCGATTATTTAATTCTTGCACAATTTCTGCGATTGGCCAAATTAAGGCCGTGGGACTGGTGACATGATCTAAAACTACTAATTTTGTCCGAGGAGAAACAGATGCTAAAATTGCTTGACTAATTTCTAAAAGAGACTGTACAGGAAAGGGAATTTTAGCGATAATTACCTTTAAACCCCATCTTTTAGCTATATGTTTAACTGCATTAGCACAAGCATTATAGGTCTGATCGGTGATCAGAATTTCCTCATTTTCCTGAAAAGTTAAGGAATTTAACACCGCATTCACTGCTGTGGTTGCATTGGGAACAAAGACTAAATCATCGCTATTTACTCCCACTAAATCCGCTAATTTTTGCCTAGCAATATCTAATAAACCCTCTAATTCTCTCCCCAAAAATGCTAAAGGTTGTCTTTCCATTCGTTCCCGCAATTGTTGCTGATAATCCAAGACTATTCTAGGGGTTGCACCATAGGAACCATGGTTGAGAAAATAAATATTATCGGGAATTAACCAAGAATTTTTAGACATAATTTTATTTTATTGAGAACTAGAAAAAATAGCTGAAAAATTGCCTATTATATTCAGCTTTTAACTAGCTAGTATATTTATGATCGACAATTTCAGTGACAAAAGTTTCTCCATCCATGAGAGGATGATTTTCTGGAGATTGATATTTTCCCGTTTTCACTTTCTGTTGGAGATGTCGGTTCATAGGTATTATGACTATCTACTGAGAAAATCAGCTTGATCTTAATTTTAAGCTAAATATCGACAAAAAAAGCTCTCCAAGAAAAAGGAGAGAGAAGAGAACGAGTTAGAAAAAGTTATTAATGTAACCATCCTTTCAGACGACGTGCGACTTGAGGACGACGTAATTTTCGCATCGCTTTAGTTTGAATTTGACGTACTCGTTCCCGAGATAAATTGAACATTCCCCCCACTTCCTCTAGGGTATAGGGTTGACTGGTAGCTAAACCATAACGGAGGGAGATAACATCTTTTTCCCGTTCGGTGAGAACATCACTTAAAACTGCGAAAATTTCTTGACGCATCATCATCTCATTCATTTTATCTTCGGGAAGTTGTAGATCATCATCTTCCAAAAGATCCACTAATTCCGTATCTTCTCCCTTCCCTACACGATGATTTAAAGAGAGAGATTGACGACGCAATTGTAATAATTGCCGCAATTGTTCGGGAGTTATTTCTAACGCTTCCGCGAGTTCCCGTTCATTGGGATTGCGCTGTAAATCTTGCTTGAGAATGCGCTGCGCTTTTTTGAGTTTATTGAGTTTTTCGACAATGTGAATCGGTAAACGAATTGTTCGCGCATCGTTAGCAATGGTGCGGGTGATTGCTTGTCGAATCCACCAATAAGCATAGGTAGAGAATTTATAACCTTTATTAGGATCGAATTTTTCGGCCGCACGGTTGAGTCCGATCGCACCTTCTTGAATTAAATCTAAGAAAGGAACCCCGCGATTTAAATAGCGTTTAGCGATGGAAACCACCAAGCGCAAATTAGAACGAATCATCTTCCGTTTAGCTGTTCGTCCGCGATAAAGACGGTTTTCCAGTTGACGTTCATTATCTAATTCTAAAGCGATCGCCCATTCTGTTTTCGTCGGGGGACGATGTAAATTTTCTTGCAGTTTTTGGCGTACTTCTTCCGCTTCCATGAGAAACTTAACCGAGTAGGCTAATTCAATTTCTTCTTCCGCACTAAGCAGGGGATAACGAGCCATTTCTTTAAAAAATGCGCCAACAGTATCTTCATTGCTGCCTTTATCGTATCCCGTTCCACTACTCCCACGAGTGTTTTTTAGGGTTTCCGGTAAAGATTCAGTCATATCCTCGTCAGTTCTTTCATTAAAATCCACGCTGTCCAGTTCTAAAGGATTTGTCTCCAGGGCAATGATTTGATTAAAATTATCATCAGCGGCTAGTTTAGAGATTTTCATAAGCAGTTATGGATGGAGTGGGGTTATAATAGGGGGGAAAAACTTAGTTTCTCCCAATGGGCTGATTGTTACATTGAATTTTCGGGGAGCAGATTTTTTAAACGTTTTCTTAATTAATGGCGGCAATTTCTGGGATATAATTGCGCGATTCTGTGTCGATGGTTACAAATCGCCGAACCAGACAATAAGATTTTCTGGTGAATGGGAGGAGCTTTTTGTGTTTCTACTCATACACTCTAACTAAGGTTTTTGGTATTTGACTAGGTAAAGATCACGCTTCTTAACAATCAAGATAGCAGTCAGCTTTTTATGACTATTCTTTGCTTTTTCTATTGAGAACTATTCTCAACTTTTGACTAACTATGCTTTAATTCAATAGCTAATAGTCAATGATTATCATTAACTTTATCAATGCTTAAGGGTGGATAAAAATTCTTTTGGGAAGACTTCACTAGCTAAAAATCAAAATTTGTGGACAAAAAAGCAATATTTAAACTGTTTTTAGAGAAAATTAGCTATTTTTATTCCCCTCAAGCTTTAAACTATAATTTAAATACCCCATTCTCCCCATCTCCCTATCACCCCATCTCCCCACTGACTATGCTCGATCGCCATGCTACCCTGACTGTAGCGGAACCTCGCACACCTTACCAATTAACCACAACTGGGCAACCGTGGTTAGAGGTTTTGGTAGATCGTCCTTATCCTAGAGATAGTCAAGAGGATCAGCAAATATTAACCTATAGTATCCCCCGGGATTTAACGGTAGAAATCGGCGATATTTTAAGCGTTCCCTTTGGTTCTCAGGTAATAGGGGGAATTGCTCTTAGATTTCTCGAAAATTTGCCCGCAGGACTGGAAGAAAATCAAATTCGTCCCGTGGAAGATGTGATAGCTAAGGGGTTTTTTCCCGATAATTATTGGCAGTTATTGACGAAAATCGCCCAATACTACGCAACAGATTTAATCACCGTTGTTCGCGTCGCTTTACCTACGGGTTTACTGCGAAGTTCCCAACGTCGCATCAGATTAAAACCAGCAGCGATTCCCCCCGGTGCCGAAGTTTTTTGTACTCCCCTCTCCCGTCAGATTTTATCCCTGCTCAAAAATCAAAAAGAAGGCGATTATTCGGCGAAATACCTGCAAGAAAAAGTAAAAAATGCCAATTACGGTATCCGAGACTTAGTTAAGCGCGGTTGGGTAGAAAGTTATCTAGAAGCACCCAAAAGTACCAATATTAAACAAAAAAAAGCCATTACCCTGCTAATAACCGACTTTCCTCGGGATTTAACCGAAAATCAGCGCAAAATTCTCGAAATTTTACGTCATCAGGGAGGAGAAATGTGGCTGCCAGAATTGGTAAAACTTGCGGGGACAAAACATTTTAAACCGCTCATTGACAAGGGTTATGTGGTGATTGAGGATCGAGAATTTCTGCGCTTATCCTCGGCGATTATGAGCAGGGATCAACCAAAAACACTCACTTCTAGTCAAAAACAGGCTTTAGAAGCCATTCAAACCCTAAAAGGTGGTGAAAGCGCTCTCTTACATGGAGTGACGGGATCGGGTAAAACAGAAGTCTATCTACAGGCGATCGCACCTGTCCTAGCAGCGGGTAAATCTGCCTTGGTTTTAGTCCCCGAAATTGGATTAACACCGCAACTAACCGATCGCTTTGTGGCCCGTTTTGGCGATCGAGTCTATGTTTATCATAGCGCCCTCTCGGAAGGAGAAAGATACGATACTTGGCGACAGATGTTGACAGGAACCCCGCAAGTTATTATCGGGACGAGATCGGCGATTTTTGCTCCTTTACCCCATCTAGGGATGATTATCCTCGATGAAGAACACGATAGCAGCTTTAAACAAAGTCAATTACTTCCCACCTATCACGCGCGTACCGTGGCTAAATGGCGCTCTCAATTAAACCATTGTCCCGTAATTTTAGGCTCGGCCACGCCATCCCTAGAAACATGGCTAGAATCCCAAGTTAATCCCCGTCTTTACCTATCTTTGCCCGATCGCATCCAAAATCGCCCCTTACCTCGGGTGGAAATCGTCGATATGCGACGGGAATTGCAGCGAGGCAATCGTTCCCTCTTTAGTCAATCCCTGCGTTCATCTCTGGAAACCCTGCGCGACAAGGGAGAACAGGCAATTTTATTCGTCAGTCGTCGGGGACATAGTACCTTTGTATCTTGTCGAAGTTGCGGTTATGTGCTGGAGTGTCCCCACTGTGATGTCTCTCTCTCCTACCATCACACCGAACCGGGAGCGCAAGAATTACTCCGCTGTCACTACTGCAACTATGGTCGCATCCATCCGAAACAATGTCCTGAATGCGGTTCTCCCTATCTAAAATTTTTCGGCACTGGCACTCAGCGAGTCACCCAAGAATTAAGCAAAGAATTTCCTGATTTGCGCTGCTTGCGTTTTGATAGTGATACCACCCGCAACAAAAATGCTCCCCGGGAACTATTAAAACTATTTACTGATGGTGAATTCGATGTCTTAGTCGGAACCCAAATGCTCACCAAAGGATTAGATATAGAGCGAGTTACCCTAGTAGGAGTAATGGCAGCCGATGGTTTACTTTATCACTCCGATTATCGCGCCTCCGAACGCGCTTTTCAAACCCTCACCCAAGTAGCAGGGAGAGCAGGAAGGGGAGAAACAGAAGGAAAGGTAATTATCCAAACCTATACCCCCGAACATCCCGTGATTAGAGCAGTGCAAACCCACGATTATGAGGGTTTTGTCGAGACGGAATTAATGCAGAGAGAGGGTTTAAATTATCCTCCCTACGGCAGTTTAGTCTTAATTCGCTTTAGTGGTTTAGATGGGGAAGCAGTGCAGAAAAGTGCTGAAAATGTCGCAGAGGAATGTGTTAATAATTTCGGTTCCGATTGGGATATTTTGGGACCTGCACCCGCAACAATTATGCGCGTGGCTAACCGTTATCGCTGGCAAATTCTGTTAAAATTATCGGGGGAAAAGGCTGATATCGGTCGTCTTTTTCTTCCCCTAAAAAGCTTAGTTTTACCCAAGGTAAGTATGGCGATCGATGTGGACCCCTTGACGATAGAATAATCAGGGATGGATAATGCGCTCGCTATTGTTCACGGGTGCAACCAGTTATCTAAATCCGTCAAAGTGTTAAAGTCTAATAAGGCGAGTCCTAAGTCTTCTAATTGCTCCACAGGAAGGTTACGGATGGTTTCCTCAAGATTTTGCGGTATTTCACCGAAACGTCGCTGAAG
>NZ_JADBUZ010000113.1:0-35650 GCF_020245305.1 Microcystis sp. M20BS1
ACTTTATCACCATCGCTGGTAATCACGAGGCTACTAATTCCTAAGTCAATTCCGATGGCTTTATCTGTTACTGGTAAAGGCTTAATTGTTGGGTCATCAAATCTAATTGAGATATGCCAACGTCCAGAAGGATGTAATCTGACTGTTACTGTGCTTGGTTCACAGCTTTCTGGGATTTGTCTTGACCATCGAATAGGTAAGGGTTCTGTGCATTTGGCTAAATAGATTTGTTTGTCTTTAAATTTAAAAGCAGACTTAGTAAATTCGGCACTTCCTCCTTGATGTTTTTTCTTAAAGTTAGGATACTTAGTACGACCAGCAAAGAAGTTAGTAAAAGCTGTTTGTAGGTGTCTTAACCCTTGTTGTAAAGGTACACAGCTTACTTGATTGAGAAAGTTTAATTCTTCTTGTTTTTTCCACTCGGTTAGCATTGAAGAAGTTTGAGCGTAGCCTACTCTTTCTTGCTTTTCGTACCAAGCTTGTGTTCGTTCGTGGAGAGCTTTGTTGTAAACTAATCTTACACAGCCCAATGTGCGCCGCAATAGCGACTCTTGTGTTGGTGTGGGGTAAAATCGAAACGAATAGGCTTTTTCCATACCTCACATTTTAGCATATATTTCGTAAATGTGCTAATATTTAACAGTAAAGCCGTCGTAGAACGACGGGGTTTCAGACCCAAAATTTTCGATGAAATTTACCAGTAGTCAAAGCGAACTCAACAGCAATTTATCCCTAGTTAGTCGGGCCGTTGCCAGTCGTCCTACCCATCCGGTGTTGGGCAATGTTCTCTTTTGTGCCGATGAGGAAAAGGGCGAAATTAGCCTGACTGCTTTTGATTTGAGTTTAGGGATTCGCACCAGTTTTCGGGCCGAGGTGGTGGAAGGGGGCAAAATTACCCTGCCGGCAAAATTACTTAACGATATTGTCTCTCGTTTGGGAGAAGGGGAAATCACTATCTCTGTGGAAGAAAGCGAGAATGATGAGGAGCATAGTCTCGCTTTCCTGAAAACTGCCTCGGCACAGTTCCAAATTCGCGGCATGAAAGCCGATGAGTTCCCAGAATTGCCCACGGTGGCCGATGGGGAAATTGTTAATTTACCTATAGTTGCCTTGACAGAGGGACTAAAAGGTGCATTGTTTGCCGCTAGTGGCGATGAAACTAAACAGGTGTTGACGGGGGTACATTTAACTAAAACCGTCGATTGTTTAGAATTTGCCGCTACAGACGGTCATCGTTTAGCGGTGGTACAAACTCCCCTAGAGGAGGTGGAAAGTGCCTCTGGTGGCTTTAATGTCACCATTCCGGCCCGGGCCCTGCGAGAATTGGAAAGAATGATGGCAACAAAACAAAATATCGAGACTATTACTCTGCATGTGGATGATTCTCAAGTCATCTTTGAAATGGGGGAACAGAGGTTAACCAGTCGTAAGTTAGAAGGGGCCTATCCCACTTATAATCAGTTAATTCCTAAATCCTTCGAGCGTTCTTTGGTTTTAGACCGCAAACAGTTAATCCGTTGTTTGGAATTAGTGGCGGTTTTATCGGACCAAAAGAATAATTTAGTCAAGTTTAGTCTCGATAGCGAAAATGACCGTTTATCCCTAGCGGTGGAATCTCCTGATTTAGGTAGTGCCAAAGAGTCCATGGCGGCGGAAATTCAGGGAGAAAGTGGCGATATTGCCTTTAATGTTAAATATTTGATGGACGGTTTGAAGGCTTTACCCAATAATGATATCCAAATGCAGTTAAATGCTAGTACCCAACCGGTTATTTTTACCCCCTTGGGAGGTTTAAAGATGACCTATTTGGTGATGCCGGTACAAATTCGTCAGTAGTTCTGACTTAATCGGAATTGTGGGATCTGTTTTTAACCTATCCCAAGCACTGGATTGTAAGTAGCTGGTTATAATTAAATTGAAGATAGATTTTGGGTTCGATCCCCCCTTAATCCCCCCTTGATAAGGGGGGTGTCGATCCCCCCTTAATCCCCCCTTGATAAGGGGGGTGTCGATCCCCCCTTAATCCCCCCTTGATAAGGGGGGTGTCTGATAGTTTTTAACGCCTAACTACTTATTGAATCCTATTTTCTCGCCAAAGGATTGGGTTTATTTTCTCTATTTTGGCGATATACTGTTGATCATTGAACAACTTCACGGATTGAATTGATATGTTATTATCTACTCCTGAAACAATTCAGCATATTCTTTGGCAAGGGCCACTAGAATTGGACAACGAACAAATTGCGGAAGAAAAATTTAGATTTATGTCACCTCTTGCGGAAGAAAAATTTAGATTTATGTCACCTCTTGCGGAAGAAAATTTTGGATTTATGTCACCTCTTGCGGAAGAAAATTTTAGATTTATCTCACCTCCCTCACAGCCCAGCTATGTACCAATTGTTAGCATCGGACAACCAGAAGTTTGGCCATTAGCTGAACTTTATTCTGGTGCAATTCCCTCTTGGTTAAAGGTAAAACAGAATGAGGCACAGTTTTTTTTAGTCCGTTTTGCCTGTTCTCTTCGTAATAGTGGAGAAGATAAATTTCAAATTACTCAAGCTAAATTTTCTGTTGATTTACTGCCCGATAATCAACAAAACCGGGCTATTGCTTTTGATCTATATCCGTTGGAAATCAATCAGGAAATCAAGCGTAACTGTAAAGTTAGTCTGTCCCCCAATATCAAGTTTAAGGAAGCTCAGGCAAGTTTAGGAGGAACAGATTTTGCCCTAGAATACACCGAATTACAACCAACAATTATAGCCACAGGAGTTGGGGAATATAAGGCTGATTGGGAATATCGAAAAGCACAGGGAAAAGGAGTTCAAGGAAGTAAATTTATGCACATGATTGTCAAAGTCCCTAATAATATGCAATTGGTGAGGACTAAGTTAAATTTAACTGCCCGCTTGGAACAAAATGGTAATCCCTTAGTTAAATGGCTTTTTAAAACTGACATTAAAAAAGTGCCAAGCGATTGCTTAATAGTCAATTTAGTTAGCTAATATTTACTTAATTCCCACATCAATAAATGCTTGATCAATAGCATCTAATTGGTGAGGAGAAGCGTTAAGTGATACTTCGGCTCTTTTTTCAAATACTCTACGACTCTCAGAGAAACTATCGAGCTCGGAAATATCTTCTAGAACAGCGCCG
The DNA here is from genome assembly GCF_020245305.1 of Microcystis sp. M20BS1. Lineage (NCBI taxonomy): Bacteria > Bacillati > Cyanobacteriota > Cyanophyceae > Chroococcales > Microcystaceae > Microcystis > Microcystis sp. M20BS1. Next base: position 3,157 of record NZ_JADBUZ010000113.1, read on the forward strand.
AATAGATTAAGAGCAAATTCGCCATTAAAAAGAGGCTGTCCATTGATGACAGTGTTATGAATTGTCATCAATCGATAAAAAGCATGACTATGAATCAAGGAAAGTTCATGATAATTCTCGGCCGTATTCCAATCATTTATTTGTATTTGTTGATAGAAAGACTCTGCATCTTTAAACCTTAAAGAAAGTAATGTATCTAATCGTCTCAGGGATCCGGTTCCTTCTTGAAAGTTTTCTCCCACATCCCACAGCCAATTATGAGGATTATTCCAATAAGAACGATTATCCCTATAATAGTTACGCACTAAAACCGCAAATATATCACAAAAAGATTCTTCAAGTGCATTTTTTTCTAAAAACTCATCATCTTTCCGTCGTATTTTTTCTGGAGACTGACTATACTCACTATTAATTTCTTCCTTAATTTGCTGAATTAAACCATGACAAAATTCATGAGCTACTGCTGTGATATCGGTTCCATAGGAACGGTTTATACCATTAATTTCTCTTTGTGCAAATAAGGCTCGTTTTGTGTACCATGCGGCAGGCTGATAGTAACCATTTATTGTGGCAACATTAATGATAGCTTTATATTGATCTAGTGGTCTGCTGAAGTTACCGTTGATAAACTGGGCAACGGTTTTAACATTATTGCGAGCTTGTTGGCAAAAATCGTGACAAGGATCATCGACTAATAGGTGGTCAGCAAGAGTGATATTAGAGGAATAATTCTCATATCTCAAATTATAAGTTTGTGGAAGCCCGAAGTTGCCATTATATGGTGCGCCATGGCATTCTGTGCAGAACATAAGTTTTTGCCCCCGATAAATTCATAAGTTCCAGTCAGTGGTTAAGTAATTAATCTTGTTAGAAAGTCGCCCAATGTGTCAAGATGGCAAAATTGCCAGAATTTAGGCAAAGCAAAGCCACAAAAAGTCGATCCCCCCTTGATAAGGGTGGTGTCTGAAAGTTTTTAACACCTACCTACTTATTTCCTGTTAAAAAGTGAGTTATATTTGAATAATGCAAAAAAAGTTTACCAAAACCAGCCCAATAGTTAGGGATATTTGGGTAAATATCTCCAAACGATAGACAGTTTGGCAGTAGGTTATGGACAGAACCCTTTTAGCAGAAGGTTCTCAAATTTGAGAGTTCGAGCATTATCTCCCCTGTGTGGGCATCTATCATATAATCAGTTAATTCCAGTGATGTTCCAACAGATTTTCCGCCACTGGTTGGAGCCATAACTTTAATATTCGTAACATAAACAAGTCTCCATTCACCTAGCTTGTGACTGGAGCCATTAGAAAAGTGTTTGAAATAATAGTAAAGCTGGGGATTAACATCACAATGCTTTAGGGCTTCTGGGGAAATAGGCTCACCCTTCTTAAGATTAAGACAATATTCGCTTATCGAATCTTTTAGATCTTTTTCAGTAACTTTCGGATTTTTGTCAGGAAATCCTTTTTTTACAGCTTCATCTTGAGCAACTTCAGACGAGTTTGCAAACAAAAATTTATTGTCTTCGTCTAAATCAACAATGATCGAGGAGCCGTATAAAGGGATACCTTGGTGTCGGAGGCGATATTTGAATTTGGATGCTTGAGTAAATTTCGATTGATACTTATCTACAAGTTCAAATTGAACTGGCAAATCCGTGGGCAATTGGACTCGCTGAGTGTCCCCCGGCTCGGGTTTGGGCTGAAGGCTTTTGGACGGAGAGCTAGTGAAGCTGCGAAGCTCCTCTCCTGCGCCACCGGGCGAGTCTGAGCCGGACAACTTAATGGCTATATCTTCTAATTCAGTTGTTTTTTTCTTTTCTAACTGTTTTGGCATTGTGTTACAAAAACGAGATAAAATAACTTTGTATGTACATTTACACTAAAAAAATTGATCGAACTATGTCAAGTCTGTACAGATAGATTTTTGTTTCGCAATGTGTACATACACTGACAGCGTTATGTGTATGTACAGTAACAGCGTCATGTGTATGTACAGTGACAGCGTTAAAAAATTTTCATGTATTGTGGTACAAAACGCACATATAAAAACAGCCCTCACCAGTTCAGTGATCGATACCCCATCGGTCTCTTCGGTCATCAGCAACCTCTTTCCTACAATCATCTACAGGGTTGCACTACAAAGGCTAACAAACCAATTACTGATAATTTTCACAAGGTTTACAAAAATTAATGCAGATTTTTTATGCACATCCCCCAGATTAGCCTGTATTATATGAACATAACTATTGAATTGATCAAAACGGGCATCTAGGGCTAAATCATCAGAGTAACATCTAAACCTATGAGCGATCTGGACACAGAAAATCAAAGACAAAGCGATGAAGACCGACAAAGAGATGCTGCGGTGTATTTGCATCTCCTCAACAATTTGACCGATTTGGACATTAGTGAGGATAGTCCCAAACCGAATGAGTACAAAATAGCCAAACAATGGGGACAAAATCGCATTTTTGTCCGGCGAGTGCTGCGTTCGGTGATGGGAGAGCGTTACCAAGAAAAGGAACGCGAGGAGCGGGTACCCAGTTTAAGCTTGGGGAAATTAGTTACTATTCTTAGCTCACTGGAGGCTTATTGGCAAGGAGAGTCAGCCAAAAATAAGGATAGTTTAGCCCAAAAAATGATCAATAAGTTTACCCAACAAGAAAAAGAACGAGTTCTCAAAAAATATGCACAGTTATCTCTGGATGAAAGGGATAAATTGAAATTACTTGTTCATCCCGAAGCTGGTTTACTTGAGCAGTTAAAAGAGATCATTACCGATGAAATACAGCAGGATTCCCTAGACGTTGTTAGCTTTTATAAACAGGCCATTAATCTATACAGTTCCCAAAAACAACAACACAGTTACCTAAAATCTCTTGACCCAAATGATAATCAAAATCTAGATGAATCTTTAGTTAATCAGATTATAGAGTATATTCAACCCCGATTAAAAAAATATTATCAGCATTTATCAACAGGCTCGGAGCAGGAAATTATCAAGGATTTGGTTGATAAGATTTTAAGAGAAGTGAGCCGGACAGAATTTCAAGCTGGACTCAGACAAATTAAAACTGTTGTCGGGCAATGTCCAGATTTTGTTCAGAATAATTTAACTAGCGATTCCATATCCAATCTCTTTTTGGAAAGCCTGAGCAATTCAATTATCAAAAATAATTTATTAGGAGATAAATTTCCCGTTTATATCGACTATTTAGAAATTGAGAAGGTCAAACCTCTGCCCCTAAAATTATACCGAGGCAAAACAGGTTTAATCAATACCGATTTTCTCGATGATCCTGAAGACGAAAATGAGTATTATGCTCAAGGATTAGAAAAACAGATAGCTTATAGGGTGCGAGTGTATTTTTATGTCTATCCCCCAGAGAACTGGAAACCAAAACCAACCTTAGAAGAAAAAGAAATCAGCCAATTTTTCAAGCAAGAAGAATCAAACAGTCGATTAGAATTTTGTGAAGAAGTGGTAGGTGTGGGCAGTCCTATCGCTCATATCACCACCGCAATTAATCGATTTTTGTTTGAGGGGATAGATATTTTGAAAAAGCAAGGATATCTACCTGTCACCCAAAAAATAGTCAGTGAAGATAAAGTGATTGGCAATACAAGAAATAGTGCTGTTTGGTCTTATTCTCTGGTTAAGTTATGCAAACAGGAAGATGTGAAAAAATCTCTAGAAGGTGAAATTAATTATAATCAAATTGTCGCCGATCAAGAATTAGCAACAGGAGAATTTTATGGATTTGATCTTCTAGAATCTGCCGCTAAGTCTGCCCTTCATGCTCGACTGAGAGCCATTGAAAAAACGGCAATTGATTCTCAGCAATATCTACAACAACTTTGTCAGAGAATTGAGGAAAAATATATACTAGAAAAAGCAGAAAAATGGATAAAATTCTACCCTTTCTCTCTCAGGGCTATGCAAGATTATTTAGAAAAAAAGCTGTTTAAGGATAAATATCGCAATTGGGATGAGAGAAATTTCAAGGAAGTTAATAATAATCAAGCTTGGAGTAGGGTGGCCTATGAAGCACATTTGGCAATTATTCAAGTATATCTTCAAGAGGGTCTCTATCGTATTGCCCAAAAATATCTTGAGGTTATTAAACCCCATATCGAAAAGGGACGACTAGACGATAAACTATTAGTTAGTCTCTACCATATCTGTCTATTTGATTATCATTTTTATACAGACCTTGAAGATGAGGAACGTGACCATCAAGAAAGGGGTTCTGCAATTCGTAAAGCTGAAGAATATTTGAACACTGCTGAAGAATATTTGCAGAAATATTTGAAAGAATACGCAATCATTGGTGAATACTCTCAAACTAATGCTCATCCTTTTTTCTATTATTTATCTCGTATCTATTCTCACCGCGCCAAAATTTATATCTTTTTCCCTTACATTGCTCAATTACCCAATCCCAAAACTCATTTATTAATTGAACCTCTTCGTCTCTTAGAAAAAGCTCGTATTTATGCGGCTAGAGACGGTGATGCTAATTACTATGCTTACTGGACAGTGTATCAAATTTGGTCTTATTTAATCACCGCCTATGTCGGAGACACCAAGCTATTAAAGGGAAAATTTAGCCGCCAAAATTGTCTAGAATGGGCCGAACGTTTAATTAAAAATGCTCTTGATTGTTATGGAGAGCGAGGCAGAAAATCTTATCAACAGATAAAAAATTATAGTGGTAAACAGAAAACAGAGTTTAGTGGATTAAAACCGGATTCGACTATTATATTTTATGAGCAATACAATGATATTTATGTGCAAACCATTCCCCCAATTATTGAAATCGGAAAGGGTAGCAGCCACTTAGATGAGTTTTATCAAGGAATATTTAAATCTTCTAGTCAATCTCAAGAAAAAATTATACAGCTACCCATGTCAGCATTAACTTACCTTGACTCAAATTCAGATAATAAAGTTTATTTATTTGGTATTCACGCTAGTCTTCTTTTATTTGGGTTGGGACTGGTGGAACTTTGTAAAGATAATCAGGAAGAAGGATTAGAAGAACGTATTCGTATGGCGATGAAAAGGTTTACTTTAGGAGCGGCAATTGCATCTGAGGGAACAGTGGATGAAAAAAGAGGAGAAAAAACCTATCTTCAGCGAATATTTACCGAGCAAAAGCCAAATAAAGATCAAAAAATGCCCGAAGATTTTCAAATTAGAGGCTTATATCCTCACCGGTTAACTCAGTTTACCGCTAAAGGGAAAATTTTTGCAGCAACCTGTCGAGTAATTCTCCTTTTGTATAACTACGAAAAATATAGTAGCTATTGGCCAGAGGTCGCCTATCTTTTGAATGATTTACACGATGCTCAAACTATTATAAGATCGAATAATCCTGATTATTCTTTGGGACAAAATCGCTATAGTGGTCATCTAGAACAACAATTTAAAGGGGTTAAAAGTTACTTGGAAAGTCAGAAAAATTCTGGCAAATCAGGTTCTTTAGAGGAAATTAGAAACAGAATTGTCACTGATATATTCAAAATACTTCGCGGCGACAAAGTGTAAGCTGCCCACCCACTTAAATTACTTGTTGAGATGAGGCACTCTTGCAACAGTAAAGGGATTGGGGGAGATTCAGCCAATCTAAGGATAGGGGGGTGAAAATGCGTCTTAGCTTAAAACCCCAGACCCTGCACCCTAACCCCACCAACAAACTTTTTCAGCAGACCCTAATTAATACCAATCATCCATCGACCGGAAAATTGAGGCATCGGGGAACACAGTGGGATTACCACTTGCGTCGATTTTTTGCCGTAATTCTCGCAGTTGTTGATTGCCGATGAGAAAATCACTTTCTACTAATTGATAGGGCAGTACATTATTATTTAAAGCATACACTGCCGTGATGCCAGCAGCTACCCCAGAGGACCACTCGAAGGAATGGACACGATAGGCGGCCGCGGCAATATGACTGAGAGCGATACTTTTACCCGCTATCAGTAAATTATCGATTTTTTGGGGAATTATAGCCCTTAAAGGGATCTCGAAGGGGTAAGCTTGGCCCTGTCCCTGTCTTTCTCCTGCTTTTTCTGTATTACCCGGTTTTTCGGGGGGATGTTCCGTCATGCAGGGATGAAAATCAATCGCATAGTGACCGATACCGACGGAATCGGGGTAAATAGTCGATCGCTTGCGTTTAACGGCCTGATCGGGGGATAATGTGCCATCAAGTACGGAAAATCCCTCTAATCTTGCCAAGGTGGCAATTAAGCGCCGATATTCTGCCGGGGAAAGATTTTGACGATAGAAATCGCTTTGAAAATTTTGTCGGGAAATATCGATTTCTGTGACGGTAAAACCATCGGGGAAAGTCAGGGAAGGACGACCGATAATCCGTCTTGCTTCCCGAATATAGGGATATTTTGACAAACCGTGGGCAGTTCCCATGGGAGAATCAAAACCAGACAGATAACGGTTATTCAAATGGGGAACTTTTACCCCGTCCCCTAACTGGGAATCGGTGGTTCCTTCTACTAACCAATAATAGTAGGAAATGGCGTGTTCTTCGCCCCTTGCGAGGGTTTCTGTGCGTAATCCTCCCATCCATCCCCCCGGAGATAACTGTCCTAACTCTTGCAACTGTTCACGGGTGTAGATAAAGTTATCCTTGGCAGTCCCCGGACGATAATCATTTCCCCAAGTCCAATTCTGCATGGAGATATCCCCCGGGACGGGTTCGGTAAAAGTAATTCCCCCAAAGGTTTTTTCTTTACCCAGTTGCGGACTCCAGATACGACGATAGGTGAAAACTAGGTCAAAATCGGCTAATCGCGGCAATTCATAGCTAAAATAGGGGGCATAGCGTTCATAATAAACGGGTTTCTCGTGGGTTTGTGGTTTTTCTGTTTCCTCCATGGCGAAGGTATAGGTAAAGCCTTGGGTACAGTAGGGGTCGCCAGTGACGCTAGAGGAAGAAGGTTCGAGATAACTGCGCTTATCGACCCCTAAACGGTAGGGAATATCTGATAATCCGATGATTTCTCCGGTTTCGGTCGCTTCAATCACATACCAATCTGCTAATTGATTCGGTTGGGAGGATTTGGAGACAAAACGGAGGATTTTTTTATCAAAACGGGGAGAATTTTCGTAGCGATAGATATCCGCCATTTTTTGCGATAAAAACTCGGTATTTAGGGGAGGAGTACCTTTTGCGGGACTATGTTGAATGGCAATTACACTGGTAATCTGTTGACCAGTGCCGCGATTGGGTAAAGTTTCAATATTTAATTCTTTGACTACCGTGGAGGGAAACCATTTCAGGGTTCCTTTACCTTTTTTGGCAGCGTCTTCTAACTGTTGAAATAATAATTTATGTCCATCAAAAGGGAAAAAACAAGACCCACTTACCCAACATTCCCCGGGGTTTTGTTTGCTGTAATGCTTTCTAATTCTTTCCCTAAATTCTAGATAACCTTTCGGGAAAAATAATTTTTCTCTTTGTGTCCGTCTTTCATCTAATGCGGAGGTTCCCTGAGAAGATATCTGTCCCCCCACCCAGTCGGTAATCTCGGTTAAACAGACGGTTTTTCCTAATAATAAGGCTTCGTAGGCCGCACCGGCACCGGCTAAACCACCACCCACCACCAGAATATCACAGCCGACGGTTTGATCCGGTTCTCGCGGGGGGGCTGCTAGGGTGAGGGGAGTGAAAGCTTGTAGGAGAAATAATCCCAGAGAGAGGGATTTAAGAGGAGTAAAGTGATGATTGAAAATTTTAGGGGACATTATTGACAAATATCAATGTTGTGGCTGAGAGTTTCTTCTTTCTTTGAAGAAGTAGCCAGAGCATCTGTTCCTGAAATCCTGATTGTTTTTTTTGGGCGATATTGAGAACTTTGTAGCTTGATGCTGGCCTTTAAGAGATTATACACCTTCAATCTGACAATCGATCGCTTTTCTGGAAATGTTTTGACAAAGATATCCTGATTCGGTGTCATTCCCTTTGTTATTCCCTGTCATCCTTGCTAAGTTAAATTCAAAACAAACCCAGGTAAGACATCTTCCCCGGATAAAATCGCAGGCAAATTAATAATTTCCACACCGCTATTTAGTCGGTAGATTTCCACCTGCTGCTGTTGAGGATTAATCAACCAACCCAAACGTAAACCACTGGCTAAATATTCGCGCATCTTTTCGCGTAAAGAGGTTAAGGAATCGCTACGAGAACGTAATTCAATCACAAAATCTGGACATAAAGGTGGGAACTTTTCTCGCTCTTCTGCGCTCAAAGCTTCCCATCTTTCCCGTTTTATCCAAGCAACATCAGGAGAACGATATCCTCCCTTTGGTAAACGAAAAATTGTCGAAGAACTAAAGACTTTACCAGAATTACTTTGACGATTCCAAATCGTTACATCAGCAATTAAATCAGCTTCTCGATTACCACTATTTCCACCCACGGGAGGCATAATTAATAATTCTCCTTTTTGATTACGTTCTAAATTCCATGTTTGATTAGCCTGACAGAGATGATAAAATTGTTCATCGGTCAGATTAACTGTCTCTAGATTTAACACTACAGTTTTCATAATCGCTTCTCCTTTTTGCTACTTTATATCATTGATTCATATCAACCTATTTACCTAATTGACTCTCTAAAAATTCTGGCCAATCGGGATTAGTAGTGTCTAGGGAAATTAGATAGGGTTGTTCTTTTTCATTAAAAGGTTCTGTTTTCTCAATTTGGGCATTTAACACCTCGATAGTAGCGTCAGAAATATCGCCTTTTCTAGCGGCAATCCGTTGTTTTAAAACTTCTATAGGTGCGTGACAATGGACGATATGAAAAGGAATCTTTAAATTTTGGGCATAGGTTAATAAGGGTTCTCGCCAAGCATATTTATCGTAGCGTGCATCGAGAATAACTGGATAACCTAAAGTTATTAAAATTCGGGCTAATTCCGCTAGTCTAGTGAAGGTTTTTTGACTCATTTCGAGACTATATATATCTAGACTTCCTGTTTGATTTAAGTCAATTCCAGCCAAATGTTTGCGAACTGCATCGGAACGAATCTGAATAGCATTAAGATTTTTAGCAATTACTTTCCCTATGGTACTCTTACCCGATGCAGAAAATCCCGACATCAGAATTAATCTCGGTTTCTGCGGTTGTGTGTACTGCCAAGCTAATTGATAATAATCCTGTGCATCTGCTTTAATTTTCTCAGAAAAAGTGTCACCATCAAGCAGAAAACTATTGACTTTTGCCCTCACATACGCTTGTCTAGTCAGGTAGAGAGGCAAGACTTTTAAACCCTCCCAGTCAGCGGTTTGTTCTAAATAAGTATTGACAAATAAATTAGCGAAATCTTCTCTCCCCCTAGCGGTTAAATCCATGGCTGTAAAAGCAAGATCATACATGACATCAACGAAGCGAAAAGATTCATTAAATTCTATGCGATCAAATAATTGTATTTCTCCCTGCCACTGACAGATATTATTTAAATGTAGGTCTCCATGACATTCGCGAATCATCCCTTTTATTTGTCTTTCCTCTAACCAATCTCGGTGTTCTGCGAAAAATTTATCTGTATAAGCTTTTGTTTCATCGTATTGTTTTTGGGTTTGGACAAAATTAATATATTTCTCGGTTTGTTGGTAGTTTTCATCAAAAGCTTGTTTAATAACTTCTAAATTACCAAACTGAATAATATAGGAATTACTCACAGCTTGCCGATGAAATTGTGCCACTTTTTCAGCCAAAGACTCGATCGCTTTTTCCGTTAGTTCTCCCCGTTCAAAAATTTTACTGAGTAAACATTCTTGGGGAAACTGATTCATTTTTAAAATATATTCTATCACTTTTCCTTCTCCATTTAAACTTATGCTACCCTGTTCTTCATTAATTGACAAAACTTCCAGATAGATATTGTCGGCAACTTTTTTATTTAACTCTAGTTCCTGTTCTAGATAATATTTTCTCTTTTCTAAAGTGGAGAAATTCAAAAAATTATAATTAACTGGTTTCTTGACTTTATAGGCATAATCTCCTGTCAAGAAGATAATTGAAGCATGGGTTTGGATAATTTCAACGGGAATTTTGACAGAATGAGGATAAAAGTCGGGATTTTTTAATTCTTCGATTAATCGGTTGCTATCCATAGGGAGAACTCCTCGGTGGTACATCTCATTTTTGTAAATTTACTAAGTTGAGATTTTTAAAGGGAAAATCTCTGCTAAAATCGGGCTTTATTTCTGATTTTATCACTCAATCTGGGACCTTGAGGGTTTCTACTCCCCGAAACCCGTTAGGGAGGACAGGAATTCGCAACCCGCGTGTGTGGTTTTAGATGTCCGTGGAGGAAGCACCTCTCCCAAAGTTCAGAAAGCATTAGCTTTGCAAGTGGTATGCTTATAGACGGTTGCCCGTACATTTGTATTGGTTTGTTGCTGATAGTCGGTATTTCTGCAAATGTGAGATGCAGCAGGTCTAAATTAATGAAAACTGCATCATGCAGGATGAGAGCTTTGCCAACTCAGCTTTAAGGGACTTGCGGGAATTAGGGATGCAGTTGGTTTTAGATAATTTTGATGCCGGCTATTCCTGATTAAGTTATATTTATAAATACACCTTCGACAGTTTGAAGATCGATCGATCAAACCTTTATCCAATCTTTACCATCAAAAACCAAGCATTTAGCCATGTTATCGACTATGATCAGCCTAGAGCAGAATTTGAATTTACGAGTTATTGCCGTTGGGGGAGAAAGTTTACAACAGTTGGACACTTGCCCACGTCTCCACTGTGAAGAAGTACAATGATTTTGGTTGACTCGGACTTTGAACCCCGAAGATGTGACACATTTGCTGTTAAGTAACTGTTCCGAATTACCCCCAACACTTTATTGAGAAAATAAATTAACTTAAAGACGAATAAGCCGTAGCTTTTGAGAGAATAAATTAACTTATATTTTCACTTTTGTCGAGGTGCTGAAAAAATGATTAATGGTTCATCCAATTCCCGTTATCTCCTGATTGTGGAAGATCCTCAAGGTAGAAGAACAATTACCCTAGAGAACATGAAATATTCTCTGGGTCGTAAGTCTGATAATCAAATTGTTCTTCGCTCTAAACACGCGTCTCGCTATCATGCGACTTTAATTAAAAAGAGTATTGATCGCCAAAAATTTTCCTATTGGATTCTTGATGGTGATTTAGAGGGAAATAAAAGTCATAATGGCATTTACGTCAATGGGTCTAAATGCTTAATTCATGAATTAAAAGATGGTGATTTAATTAACTTTGGCTGTGATATAAATGCCAGTTTTCATTTAATAGCTAGTCAAGCAAAAATAGAGCGAGAATCAGTTGAAAATATAAAACAGTTACAAGGGAAACCTACGGAAAATGAAACCAATTCTAGCCATAATGACCCCCATGCAAAAAGTACCTTAATTCTCCGTCAAGCTCCATCGCAAATCATAAGTTTTAATAGCAAGATTCAAGAGGAATATTCTTCGGTTGTTCTCAAGGATTTACCTAACCGTTCCCTCTTTAATGAACACCTCTCAAGTGCTATTAATAATGCCCAGAAAAATAATCAACTGATCGGGCTATTATTATTGGATGTAGGGCAGCTAAGAAATGTCAACAATCAACTAGGTTATCGACTGGGGAACAAACTATTAAAAATCTTAATTGAACGTTTAAGAAAAAGTTTGCGATCAGAGGATATAGTCGCCCATTGGAGAGGGTACGAATTTATTATCCTGCTGTCACAAATTAATGATGCTAATGATCTAGAAAAGGTTGGTCAAAGAATTATTAAAACCCTAGAAAGTAATAATGAAATCGAAAATCACTCCCTAGTCGTGCGATTAAGTTTAGGTTCAGTTATCTATCCCCCCGACGGCACAGACAGGAAAGTAATATTACAGAAACTGGAGGAAAATTTAGTAGCAGTTAAGAATAATATAAATGATAACTCCCAGATAGAGTCGGTTAATGTTCACCCCAAAAATACTCGTAGTTCTAAAGTTGAATATTTTCTCTATCAGGCAATGAGAAATAATGAATTAGCTCTTTACTATCAACCGCAAGTTAATATCATTAAGGGGCAAGTGGAAGGATTTGAGGCATTATTGTGCTGGTTACACCCTCAATTCGGATTAATCCCCCCTAATCGTTTTTTACCCTTAGTCGAAGAAAACGACTTAATCCTTGAGCTTAATCGTTGGGTACTAAAAAATGCCTGTCAACAGGCACAAATATGGCAGCAGCCGGGATTATTGTACACTCCCATCTCGATCAATTTGTCCCCACACCAATTGCGTGATCCCCAGTTGCTCACCAACCTCAAAGAAGTCTTGACTGAAACCCAAATCGAGCCTTTCTTTCTGGAGGTAGAAATAACTGAGACAAGTTTACTGGAAAATAGCCGCGAAACCGGTCGAATTCTTGGGGATTTGCAGAAATTGGGTATTAGTATTACCCTCGATGATTTTGGCAGCGGTTACGCTTCGATCGCCTATCTCGGTCAATTTCCCGTGAAAAAACTGAAAATAGAGCAATCTTTAACAAAACAACTCACTGATACTCCCCAAGATACCCGTTTTATCTCGTCATTGCTGGCGGTAGCGAAAAGTTTTAACTTAATAGCGATCGCCAAGGGAGTAGAAACCCAACAACAATTAGAAATCCTGCAAGAATTAGGTTGTGAGAGAATGCAAGGCAATCGCATCAGTTCCCCTCTAGCAGTGGAGGAAATGACGACATTTCTCCACACCCACCGCACCCTCTCAGTTGGGAATTAGGAGTTAGTCCCGATGAAAAAATTTTCACCAGCACAGATGAAAGAGGTTTCTTTCCCCACACCCTCTTTCCAGTCAGGAGACAGGAGGCAGCTTTTGTGTATTCTCCCCACTTGCGACTTTCCACTGATAACTGATAACTGATAACTGATAACTGATAACTGATAACTGATTTTGGTCACTGATTCCGGTATGATCTGAACAGATTATCTAGTATCAAATACCTACTCATTCTAGCGTGAGGCTCTTGCCGAACCTGTCAGCAGCAGAAATTTGTGGCGGCGGGGTACTGCTCGATCCAGAGTCTGGTTTAATTACATACTATAGGGTTAACAATTAGTTGTGTATTTAGAGGGAAACTATGGCCAATAAGCCAGAGCGCGTGGTTCTAATCGGTGTAGCTGGGGACTCCGGTTGTGGGAAATCTACTTTTTTACGTCGTTTGACCGATTTATTCGGGGCCGAGTTTATGACAGTGATCTGTTTAGATGACTACCATTGCCTCGATCGCAAACAGAGAAAAGAGGTGGGTGTCACCGCACTCAATCCGAAAGCGAATAACTTTGACCTGATGTATGAGCAGATTAAAGCTCTTAAGGGAGGTCAAGCCATTAATAAACCTATTTATAATCATGAAACGGGGATGATCGATCCCCCCGAAATCATCGAACCAAATAAGGTAATCGTGATCGAGGGACTACACCCCTTATATGATGAACGAGTCCGGTCTCTATTAGATTTCAGCGTTTATCTCGATATTAGCGATGAAGTCAAAGTTAACTGGAAAATTCAACGGGATATGGCCGAGCGCGGTCACACCTATGATGATGTGATGGCGGCCATTAATTCTAGAAAACCGGATTTCAGTGCCTATATCGATCCCCAAAGACAGTACGCTGACGTGGTGATTCAAGTGCTGCCCACCAAATTACTTGAAGATCACGAAAGTAAATTACTGCGGGTTCGTTTAATCCAGAAAGAAGGGGTGGAAAACTTTGAACCCGCTTATCTGTTTGATGAAGGTTCCACCATCGATTGGCGGCCCTGTGGTCGTAAATTGACCTGCACTTATCCCGGTATTAAACTCTACTACGGTCCAGATGGCTTCTTGGGGAATGAAGTGTCGATTCTGGAACTAGATGGTCAATTCGATAACCTCGAAGAAATGATCTACATCGAAAGCCATTTGAGCAAAACTGGCACTAAATACTACGGTGAAATGACGGAATTACTGCTCAAACACAAAGATTATCCCGGTTCCACCAATGGTACGGGTTTATTCCAAGTCTTAGTCGGTCTCAAAATGCGTGAAACCTACGAAAAACTAATGGCAGCCGAAGCAAAAGTGGCAGCGTCAGTCTAGTTTTTAGTTTTTACCGAACCGGCATCCTAACCCTAGAGGATGCCGGTTTTTTTAGTCCACTAATCCCGATCGCAGGGCCAACACTGCCGCTTGAGTGCGATCATCCACAGAGAGTTTATTTAAGATATTGCGGACATGGGTTTTCACCGTGCCGATAGTGATATAGAGTCGGTTGCCAATCTGAGCATTACTAAAACCCCCGACAATCAGAGTGAGAATTTCTAGCTCTCGTTCTGTTAGGGGCACATTTTCCAGCAATTGGCGATGTTCTGGGTCAACGCCTTGAATTATCACTGTTTTGCCGTCGGTGCGGCTACTGGTGGCAAAATTTTGGCGCACTTGTTGCCGAATAACGCCGACGATCACGGGATCGATCCAAGGATTGCCTTCGTGGGTGGAATAAATCACCTCGATTAACTTATCAATGCTAATATCCTTCATACAGTAGGAATCAGCCCCAGCACTAAAAGCCGCTAAAACCTGTTCTTGGGTGTTGTACATGGTTAGCATGAGGATCTTCGTAGCCAAGCTGTCTTCGCCGCAATTTTGTTGGAAGCGTCGCATTAACTCAATCCCATCGATCATGGGCAAAGCTATATCGATGATCGCTACATCGGGTTTAGTCTCCTCTAGCAGTTTCAGTCCCTGTAATCCACTGATGGCTTCTCCCACCAATTGAATACCCTCTCGATGCTGGAGAGCCGCCACTAACCCCATGCGGGTTAAATCGTGATCCTCTATGACGATAACCCGCACTTTATCCATATTTTTTCCCGGTTGTGCTGAACTAGGCGATGATTCAATAATTTTGGCTTTTGGATTATTAGAGCCGTTCCTAAACATTTACTTCACTCCCTTCCTTGAATTGAATTCCACTTTCTTATCTTCATTCGGCAATCACCTGTTTCCAGTTGATTTTATTGATACTTACTAAAAGCAGAGATGGCAAATATACTTAGCCTCCCCTAAAATCTACTCAAATCTACCCAAATCTAGACTTTACTACTCCGATCTTGGTCTTTACTCTTGTACTATAACATCGTGTAAATCTCGATGAGGTAAAGATTTAACAGGAATAAATTTTCGAGATGCTTGGGTTTTAAGAGAATAAAACCAAGCTCTGGTTCATTTAATTTTTTTAGACTATCTCAACACAAATCTTTTAAGTAAACAAAAAGATATATCTGGGGATTAACTAAGATTAATTAAGCTGAATAATAGCATTTAACTATAGATAAAAGCAAATCCTAATCATTGTCTTCCTTGATGTTATTCCCATACGCTATTTTAGTTTATTTGTCAATAGTGATCTTACCCATTTTCCCTTGGCCGTCACCTCCAATTGGATTGAGGCGGAATTTTTCCCCACTGTGCCAAGGGACTTGCGTGGGAATAATATCCCAATCGATCGGAGGGCGCAAGCTTTGCGCCCCTACAGTAACGGATTTTGTCCACAATGTAGGGGCGAACTGCGTTCGCCCAAAAGGTACATTATCAAAGCGCAAGTCCCCAATCCAGATAAAAATGGTATCAGTGGGGAAAAAGCTCACCCCCTAGGATTCCTGTAAAAAAATTAATTCAGCCGGCGTTACCGCTCCTTTTTCGGTAATGATAGCGGTGATGAAAGCGGCGGGAGTAACATCAAAAGCGGGGTTATAAAAATTAACATTTCTAGGGCAAAGGGTTGTCGTCCCCACCTGATAAATTTCGGCACTATCGCGCTGTTCGATCGGTATCCCCGTACCATCCTTAAGGGAAAAATCCACCGTCGATAGGGGGGCAGCCACATAAAAAGGCAGATTATGAGCTTTTGCCACCACCGCGAGGGAATAGGTGCCGATTTTGTTGGCCGTGTCCCCATTGGCCGCAATGCGATCGGCTCCAACGATCACCGCATCGATCAGTTTTTGCTGCATACAGTGGGCCGCCATGCTATCGGTGATCACGGTGACGGGAATTCCCTCCCGCGCACATTCCCAGGCGGTTAATTTTGCTCCTTGCAACCTTGGCCGGGTTTCATCTGCATACACTTGTATTAATCTACCCGCCGTCCAAGCGGAACGAATTACCCCTAAAGCAGTGCCATAACTGGCCGTGGCCAGGGACCCAGTATTACAGTGGGTTAAAATTGTCAGTTTTTCCGGTTGCTCCGGCAGCGCCAATAAACCATGATGACCGATCGCCCGACAGGTTTCCACGTCTTCTTTTTGGATATTGTGGGCAGTTTCCAGGAGATTTTTGCTAATTATTGCCACTTCTGGGCCACTTTCCCTGGCCACTTTTAACATTCGCTCGATCGCCCAGAATAAATTCACCGCCGTGGGCCGGGTTTGGGCTAATCGATCGGCTATTCTAGTTAAATCGGCCAGAAACTGCTCTTTCTGGTTGGTTTTAATTTCCTGCGCTCCTAAAACCATACCATAGGCAGCCGCTACCCCGATCGCCGGGGCGCCGCGCACAATCATCGTTTCGATCGCCCGGGCCATGGCTTCACTGCTGGTGATCTCAACTTCCCCATACTCCATGGGTAAACGGGTTTGATCGATCAGCCAGACTTTGTTATCTTGCCAACGCACGGGATAGATTGAGTTATTCTCGGCATTGTTTGTGGTCATAATTAGTAATCTCCGTAATAGTTGCAAAATTTTGGTTTTTTTTAAGAGGTCTAGTCTCGTGCGCTCTAGTTACTTTAAGCGATCGAGCTTGGATTTTGGTCATAACTAGATTAGGGTTTAATCTTATATATCCCGAATTTTATCCTTTGTATTCTTGTCTAAGTTTTTGTACTCTTTCTATCTCTTTTTCGGTCGGGTGTAGAGTTTTTTTTGCGGGTGATTCTCAAGCGTTCGGCTATTCTTGCCACTGTAGTCACACTTAACAATATACCGGTTCTTTCTAGGAATAGTTTCGATAGTTCGGCTAGAGTTGCGTCATTATTTTCCTCAATCAAATCACCGAGGGCGATCATCTGTTCTGGCGTAAGTTTTAAATGACGGCCACATCGATAAGTCTTCGGTCGAATATCTCCCGTTTCTCGAGATTGCTTCAAAAGCTTTTGTACGAAACTTAAGGTTACACAGAATCTTTTCGCTAATTGTCTTTGAGAGATGGGTTCGTTATAATAACAGTCTAGGATTTTCTGACGGAACTCTACTGGATAGGATTTCATTTTTTGTACAATTTAGCTATCGATAACATTATACTCATTGAAGACATTATGCTGCCGGGTCGATTGTACCCAGTAATCAGTAGTTCAAAAGTCAATACAAATGCTTTAGGGTAAGGGTTTGCTGATTTTTTTGGACAGGAAGTTCGGGAATAAAAAAATAATTTCCTGTCTCCTGACGGCCGACAATTGATGTTTACTTTTCCTCTGGTCTTCTTGCTGCTAATTGGTCTAAAATTTCGGCGTGAACTTGGCGAGTAATTGGATAAAAATAGGCAAGAATTAAACTAATGATCAGAAAAAATGCCGGTAAAGGTGCAATTGCTAGGCGAATTGCTATTAAAGCACTATCCGGCTGCAGGGGAATTGCTTCTCCTGGTATTCTCGGTTTAAACCCCGATGTTTCTAGAGCAATACCGACAAGAAATAACCCCAAAGCTAAACCAATTTTTTGCAAAAGTACCATAAAAGCATAAAAAATACCTTCTCGACGTTTTCCTGTTTCTAATTCGTCTAATTCAATCACATCAGGAACCATTGACCAAGGAATTAAATAGGCCACAGATACGCCAAATCCCGCCAAAACTGCCAAAATATACATTAAAGTTATTTCTCCCGGTTGGAGCAAAAATAAACCAATTTGGGCAATAATCCAGAATATCATCCCTAAAAAATAGACTATCTTTTTGTCTAATTTTTGACTAACTGCTTGCCAAAAAAATAACATCACTAAAGCTGTCCCCTGTACTGCTAAAGCGACTAAACCCGATTCTGCTTCCGATAGTCTCATGTAGCTGACGACATAGTAAACCAAAATCGAGGCGGTTAATTGTACTCCTAACCAAGCACAAAGATAGATGCCAATAACGTATAAAAAGGGACGATTACCAAAAACTATTTTTAATTGTTCTTTCAGGGGAATAGTTTCGGTATTATCAGCAGCTTCTCTCTGTTTAATTGCCGCACCATCCCTGAGATGATTTTCAGTTTTACCATAGTAAATAGTTAAACCAGAAACTATCCCTTCTATTCCTAATAAAATTGTGGAAATAGCGATAAAGTCTCTGGGATTTCCCCCCATTTTTCCTACTCCATAGACCAAGGAAAGCGCACCGATAACTATAAAAGCAATTGCCAAAACTTTTTTCTGAGCGGGATTGAGAATCGCTTTTGCTCCTCGTTCTTGTAAAACTAAAGCGCACCAAATAACTGCTATAATTGAGATTAAAGCACAAACTACACCTAACAATAAAAAAGCTTTATGGAGATCATTGGCATAGGACGATGAGACGAGAATATAGAGAATTAATGAGAGAATGCTACCCCCGATCGAAAAGGCAAAACGAAAACTATTTAAGCGGGTTCTCTCATTATAATCATAAGTTAATTCAGGGGTGAGGGCCTGGTAGGGAAGATTGACTACCGTGTAGGTTAAATTAAAAATAATGCCGATAAAAATATAATATAAAAATAACCATAATTGGTTATTGGTCGGGATTAACCACAGTAAAAAATAGCTAATTCCGAAGGGAATCGACCCCAATAACATCCATGGTAAGCGACGACCCCAGATAGTACGAGTTCGATCGCTCCACATACCAATAATCGGATCGTTAATAGCGTCGAAAATTCTCACCACCATCAGCACACTACCGGCTAATCCTGCCGATAATCCTGCCACATCAGTGAGGAAAAATAGCAGGTAAAATACTGAGATATTGGCAGTGATAGCTGGTCCCAAATCGCCAGCACCATAGGCGATTTTTGTGGTTAAATTGAGTTTTTCATAACTTAAATGAGCCATAAACGCAATTACAGAGATTAAAATAAGCTTAACTGTTCTGGGGGCATTGTCAACCTTTTTCACCCAATATCCAAGAGGTCTAATTATTTTAAGACCATGGTAATTAAACCCTGTTGACCGAGAAGAATTTCCCGCAGCAGCGTACAAATTCCCACCCAAATAATCGGAGAAATGTCAACTCCTCCCAAGGGGGGTATGAGTTTACGCACGGGGATTAAAAAAGTTTCTGTTGGCCAGGCAATAATATTAAAGGGGAAGCTATTTAAATCTACCTGTGGATTCCAAGTCAGCACGATCCGTAAGATAAACAAAAGGGTCATCAACCCTAAGATAATTCCCAATGTCCAACTTAATGCGATCGCTGTGTCCATAGTCTCCAATCCCGTCTTTTTTACTGATTATCTTCCCTAAAATATAACAGTTTTTGTCTCATAATCACTGCAGCACCCTGCCAGTTATTCTTGTCAACCTCCTGGATAAAAATGCCGACAGAAAAAGTCCCCATAGGGCTTGACAAACCAGCCAGACTTGACTTATACTTTTCTTATAGTGGGAATCCGTGTCGTCCTGGAGACCCTCTCTTTTCAGGCCAGATGCAGAAGTAACTTAAAGATGACAGAATTTCGCATCGAGAAAGACAGCATGGGAGAAATCCCCGTACCTGCCGATAAACTTTGGGGAGCGCAGACCCAAAGATCCCTACAATACTTTAGTATCGGTGATAATCTCATGCCCCGGGAGATGATCGCGTCCTATGCCATTCTCAAAAAAGCCTGTGCAATTGTCAATCAGCAAAAAAATCGTCTCAGTCAGGAGAGAAAAAACCTTATCTGTCAAGTCTGCGATGAAATTTTAGCCGGACAACACGCAGATAACTTTCCCCTCTACGTTTGGATGACGGGAAGTGGCACCCAGTTTAACATGAACATCAACGAAGTCATCTCCAATCGTTGCAGTCAACTGACGGGGAATCCTCTGGGTAGCAAAACGCCCGTGGATCCTAACGATCATGTTAATATGTCCCAATCGACTAATGATTCCTTTCCCTCGGCCATGTATATTGCCGTTGCCTTGGCAGTCAAGGAAAAATTAATTCCCAGTCTGCAACTATTACGGAATAGTCTCGATGAAAAGGCGCAATTATGGGCAAATATAGTTAAAATTGGTCGCACTCACCTACAGGATGCCACCCCTTTAACCCTCGGACAAGAATTCTCCGGTTATGTGGGTTTATTAGATGATGGCAGCGATTGGCTAGAAAAATGTCTAGAAAAAGTCTATCGTTTATCCTTGGGAGGAACAGCAGTGGGTACGGGAATTAATGCTCCCCCAGATTTTGATCGAGATGTGGCTGCCGAAATCGCTAATCTGACTAAATTACCCTTTATTACCGCTCCTAATAAGTTTACCGTGCAAGGTTCCCACGATGCTCTAGTTTTCTTGAGCGGGGGATTGAAAACTATCGCTAGTTCCCTCTATAAAATTGCTAATGATATCCGTTTACTTAGCTGTGGTCCCCGTTGTGGAATCGGAGAATTACAGCTGCCGGAAAATGAACCGGGTTCTTCAATTATGCCGGGGAAAGTTAATCCCACCCAATGCGAAGCTTTATCGATGATAGCAGTGCAGGTGATGGCTAATGATTTAGCGGTGACGATGGGAGGCGCTGGGGGACATCTGGAGATGAATGTTTATAAACCGCTGTTGATTCATAATCTCATGCAGTCTATCCGTTTGCTCACGGATGGTTGCGCTAATTTCTGTCAGTTTTTGGTTAAGGGGATGACTGCTAATCAAAAACAAATTGAGACTTTTTTAAATCAATCCTTGATGCTGGTGACTGCTTTAAGTCCCGTGATTGGCTACCAAAAGGCTGCCTACGTCGCTCATTATGCCCTAGAAAAGGATTTAACCCTGAAAGTGGCAGCCTTGCAACTAGGATACATCAAGGAAGAGGATTTTGATCGCATTGTTGACCCCGCTAAGATGGTCAATCCCTACGTTGCCGATGGTTAATTCTCTCAAGGGATAACTGCCACAAAAATCAGAGGTCGCAGGCAGGCACTGATTCCCATTATACATACAAGTATATGGCAAGCGGCGGGATTTGTCAAGCCCCGCCGGTGAAAATTTCCGCTAAACTTGGCTAATGATAGCGAAGAAAACAAACAGAAAAATCATCAATGCTCCTGTCATGCGGAAGAAGGATTTAGGAAGATTAATAATTTTCTCCAGTTTCAGGAAACCCACCAGAAAATAAGCGACGATTGCTAGGAGAATCGGTATAACTAAGCGCAAGATTGCGCCAAGGGGACTAAAGAAAAACTCACCGATTTTATAGCGGGGTGTATCTTCTTCCTCGTGAGGAGAAATAGTTACACTTGTCCAAGTTTCTCCCCCATCGGTGGAACGAAAAACTGTAGTTTTAGCGCCACCAAAACCGAATAAAGTTTTATCTTGAGCATAATTAGGAGAAAACTGGACGGAGATACCAGAGGAAGGGATACTATGAATTTTCACTAGGGGTATTTTAGGATCACCAATTGATTTAAAAGTTTCCCCACCATCGGTAGATTTAAACAAACCATCTCCCTGTAAACTAACCATTACCGTGCGATCATTAGCATAATCAGGAGAGATAGCAATGGTTTCTACCGAAGTATTGGGATTAAACCCCGGTTTCTCTAATTTTGTCCAACTTTTAGCCCCATCTTTGCTGACAAACAAACCAGAAACTGTCCCAGCAAAAATAGTTCCATCGCTGGGATAATTGGGAGACATTGCCAACTGTACATTAGGGGTTTTTGATAGAGGTGTTCCTTGGCCGACATTTTTCCAAGTTAGTCCACCATCAACACTTTGATAAATACCCTCTTTTCCCGTGACAAACAAAGTTTTATCCTTAGCAAAATCGGGGGAAGCTACCATAGCAGGGGCATAATTACCGAAAATTCTGCCCACTTCACTAATATTTTTAACCGTATTTCCTCCATCGGTAGAACGAAATATTCTGCCCTCCTGATTGGTGAGAAAAAGAGTTTTATCCTTGGCAAAATCTGGGGAAGGAACTATCCTCGGACCGCGGACTTTCTGATCGATTTCGATAATTTTCCATAAATCACCACTGTTATCGGATTTGGCAAATTTATTGCGTAAAAACCCCGCAAAAATAGTTCTATCTTCTCCATAGTTAGGAGAAAAGGCAATGTCAAAGAAACGCCGGGGATCTTGTCCTGATTCTTCGGGATCTTTACCAAGTCGATAAACCTCTAAACCGCGATTAATTGGTGTCCAAGTTTCCCCTTTATCCCGACTGATGAAGATATTGCCTATATAATTAGCAATGACGACAGTACCATCCTGGGCATAATTAGGAGAAACCGCCATAGCTATAACTGTTGCCCGGGCTAAAGTTTCTATTTCCTGCCATTGTTTGCCGCTATCTGTGGTTTTAAATAAGCCATTAAATCCCCCCAAAAACATCGTATCTTTAACGACTTTTAAATCCATAAAATGGGGAACTTTATAATCATCAGCCTGTTTATCTTTGGTTAAACCCTCGCTCATTTTTGTCCAACTTTTGCCCCCATCTTGGGAAACATACATCCCGTCATACCAAGTGATGGCATAAAGGGTGGAGTTTTGGGCATATTCGGGAGAAATAACGATGTCTTCGATGATTTTATCTTTAATTCCTTCGTTAACAGCTTGGAAGGTTTTACCATCATCAACGGTTTTAAAAATACCCGCTTCTTTTGTGCCGACAAAAAAGGTTTTATCCCTGTCTAAATTAGGAGAACAAGCAATTGTATCTACTGCCCCCATATTAGCAGGTAAGGGGAGATTCTGCCAAGTTTTTCCCCCATCGGAGGAAGTGTATAATTTACCCTGTTCATCCCCGAAAAAAATCTGATCAGGATTGCTGGGAGTAATAGCTAGAGAGGTTATCAGTGCCGTGGTGGGGAAAATATTTGACCAATTTTTACCACCATCTTCGGTTAAATAAACCCCTTTTTCTAATCCCACTGCTGCTGCTATATTGGGATCGGAAGGGGCAATTTCTAGGAAGTTAATAAAGTTAGTTTCTAAACCCTGATTAACTTTCTGCCAAGATTCCCCCGCATCTTCACTTTTATAAATACCATTGGATCTTGAAGCTAGATAGAGAATATTTTTATTGAGGGGAGATAGGGATAAGGAACTTAATTCCCCCGTATAATCTAAACCTTGAATTAATCTTTTCCAGTTGCTACCTCCATCGCTAGACTTATAAAAGTTATTTCGCACCAAGATATATACTGTATTATCTGTCTGGAAATCAGGAGAAACTTCCACTTGACTAATTACATCATGGGGACGATGGGCAAAAGCGGGATTACTCCAAAGACAAAAAACTGTAGCGATTATCCATAAAATGAGATTAAACCTGTGGACGAATCTCCGCAAACTTTGGCGATTAATCATACTTAAACTACTAATATCGAGGATAAAAATTGACCTAATCTAGCAAAGGGCGATCAAAATTTAAGCAAGGGTTCTGTAGGAGCATAGACGAAAATGGCGATTATAACCATTACTAAAATCAGGCTTATTTGCTATCAGCATAGATTAGAGCCAATCTCTACACTTTGATTATTGTAGAGACTCATTGCCTTTTGTAACCCCTGTTTGAGACCAAGTTCGATCGCTTTTCTGGACAAGTCTAACACTTTCAAGATTACTTGGTTTTCTTGGGGGGTGAATCGGCCTAAAACGTGGGAAATAGTCGCTTTTTCGCTTGATTTACCGATTCCTATGCGTAAACGAGCGAAGTTTTCCGTGCCAACGTGGGCAATCATTGATTTAATACCGTTGTGTCCGCCCGCCGATCCCGATAGACGGATTCTCAACCGGCCTAGGGGCAGATCCATATCATCGTAAATGACTAAAATCGACTCTGGAGCTAGTTTATACCAGTCCAGCACCGATCGCACCGATTGCCCGGAGCGATTCATATAGGTTTGGGGTTTCAAGAGACGAATTTTGCCTGGGAAAGGACCGTCACCCTCGGCGATAAAACCTTGAAATCGCTTGTTTTCCTGCCAAGATAACCCCCAATCCCGCGCTAATGAGTCCACAGCTTCAAAACCGATATTATGACGGGTGCGATCATATTTGGGTTCGGGATTACCCAAACCGATAATTAGCTGAGGAATGATTAAATTAGGGGTTTTATCGGAATTCATAGGGGAAAATCGGGTTTTTAACCAGGACCCGACTCTTATTATCACCGAATTAGCACTCCGAGCGCTGGAACAAAGTTTCTAGATAAACCTTGGCACAGCTATTTTGTTCCTCAAAATTCATCCTTTCGGGGGATTGACAATTAAGCAGAAAAAATGACAATGCCGCCGTAAACACACCATCTTGATCCCAACCGGGGTGAGTTTCTAGGTATTGTTGTAGGGATTGGTGGAGAATTTCGGGGATTTCTGCCAAGATACTGACTGATGTATTCATATCGTTTACCTCTGATCGGAAGTGGGGAAATCCCTGACTGGTGCAGTGGACAGTAAGGACTATTGTGAGCCAAGTTGGAGGGAGTTGCAATATTACCAGATGTAAAGGAATGCTTTAGAAAAACTTAATATTTACGAGGGAATAAGGGTTAGAGCCAGATTTTATTTACTTAACTTAACATTAACTCAGTATCTATCGATGGGGATTTTGACAATCAAGATTAATTTTTTCTAGAAGCAAGTGCCGATTCTATCGCTGTTGCCTGTGGAAAAGTCCGGGTAAACTGTGGAAAACTGGGGAGTGAGTGGGGAAATACCGGGGAATGTATGGGGGAAAACATCGGGGAAAAATAAGATTTGCAAATTTTAGTCAGCAGTGCTGCTCAAGACTACTTAGGGTTTGCGGCAAAAAGTTTTTCGTGGGGACAGGGTGTGGGGTGTGGGGTGTGGGGTGTGGGGTTTTACCGATTTTGAGGTAGTCAGTTACCTAATTTTCAGGGAAAAAGTCCAGGAATTTTACCCCCGATCACTCCAATTGTCAGCACTTTTTGAGGTCAAAAAAGTCTAAAAGCCTTATCTAACAAGGTTTTTAGATTTATTCAGCCAACCCTACTTAGGCACTCTTTCTTGCCAGAGTACCTTTTCTAGCTGAATGCTGGCTGCTATGCTTTCACCACCAATACGGAACAGGTAGCTTCTGCCACCACGAGACTACTAACAGAATCTTCGATCACCCGTTGAACTCCCGTTAATCCCCGGCTGCCGATCACGATCAGATCAGCTTGATAGATATTAGCTAAACGAATAATTTCCTCCGCTGGATCACCAAAGATGACCTCGATTTCACTAGGGGCAGCAATCTGGGATTGATAGCAGCGCAATTGATCTTCAATGATCTCACGGGAGGGGTGAGGGCGATCCACTGGCGATTCATCTCCCTCCTTGCCGAGGATATGGGTGATGATGATGTAAGAATTTGCCGTTAGAGAAAGGGAATTCAAGGACTGAAGGACTCGATGCGATAATTCCCCACAATCCAAGGCAACAACGATATTTTTAAACATTTTGACTAAATCCTGCCACTAAATAAATTTTCAATTAAGATTCCGGAGCAAAAAAATCTATAGACAATTTTATAGGTTATTGCGATCGGTTAAGATTTCGTAACCTGTGGCGGTTACTAAGACGGTATGCTCAAATTGAGCGGAGAGAGCATTATCCATCGTCACCACCGTCCAACGATCGCGCAAAGTTCTGGTATGTTTAGATCCCGCATTGACAATTGGTTCAATTGCCAGAGTCATCCCGGCGCGGAGTTTGACATTGGGTAACTGATTAGTACGAAAATTAAATACCGAAGGTTCTTCGTGGAGATTTCTGCCGACTCCATGGCCGGTAAAATCTTCTACCACCTGGAAACCGTTAGCTTGAACGTGATCTTCGATCGCTGCTGCGATATCGAGCAGATAATTGCCCGCTTTTACCTGATTTATGCCTTTATATAAAGCTTCTTCCGCTACGCGGATTAATTTTGCGGCTTTGGGAGAGACGGAACCGATCGCGATCGTGATACAGGAATCCCCATGATAACCTTGGTAGTAGGCCCCCGTATCTACCTTTAACACAGAACCGGCTTTGAGGCGTTTTTTCGGGCTAGGGATACCGTGAACGACTTCGTTATCGACGGAGGCACAAATCGAGGCAGGAAAGCCATAATAACCTTTAAAACTGGGAGTAGCACCCATTGCGCGGATACGTTTTTCCGCATAGACATCCAGATCCGCCGTCGTCATCCCGGGTTGAGCGATCTCGGCGATTTCCTTAAGGACTGTAGCGGCAATTTTACCCGCTTGTCGCATAATCACGATTTCTGCGGCGGATTTAGTTTCGATTCCCCGGCGGCTTTTCTGTACTCGCGGCGAACCTACTTGCTCTGGGGTTTTAGTTTCGGGAAAAAGCAGCTTGGTTAGGATGTTCATGGAGATTTGGCTGTCGAGTCTTTACCTAACTTAGCATTTTCCCGGCGATCGATGACTGCTCTGGAGAAATCAAGGAGCATATAGAAAAAGAAAAGTCTCAAGGGGTGACAAGCAGATTGAAAGTGAAACAGGGTGTGGGGGTAAGGTGTAGGGAAAAACCTTGAGACTTTCCCCGAAATGAGGACGAGAGAATCAGGTTTAAGCTTAAGTAAGTTAATGAATTTGACGGCTGACAGCGAGGAGATTTTCCCCACACCCCACACCCCACACCCCACACCCAGCCTAGACTTCAACCTCGTTGTCACCCCTTCAGTAGAAAAGCTATAGTAGGGAAAAGGCTATTTTTCCGGCGAGGTGACAATTTATGGCAGTCAAAAAAGAGTTTTCCAGTTTTGAGGAACTGTTGCAAACCACTAATCTTCCCGTGTTAGTGGATTTCTATGCCACTTGGTGTGGTCCTTGTCAAATGATGGCTCCGATTCTAGAACAAACGGGAATGTATTTCAAAAATCGCCTACAAATTGTCAAAATTGATACAGACAAATATCCCAATTTAGCCACTAAGTACGGTATTCAAGCTTTACCGACTTTAGTAGTCTTTAAAAATGGTCAACCGATCGATCGAATTGAGGGAGTGGTGCAGGTTAACCAACTGGTTCAACATTTACAAACTCTGTTGTAAGATAATTTTGAAACAGAACTAGGAGTTAGTGTCATGGCAAAGGCGATTTGGAATGGTGCAGTGGTAGCGGAAAGCGATAACTGCGAAATTGTCGAGGGAAACTACTATTTTCCCCCCGATACCGTCAAAGCTGAATATTTCCAACCCAGTAACACCCATACCATTTGTTCTTGGAAAGGAGAGGCTAGTTACTATACTCTCAGGGTAGATGGACAGGACAATAAAGATGCCGCTTGGTATTATCCCGATCCTAAGCCAAAAGCCCAAAATATTAAAGGATATATCGCTTTTTGGCGAGGTGTGAAGGTTGAGAAATGATCGCCATCTACCCCGGCAGCTTCGATCCAGTTACACTCGGTCATTTAGATATTATCGAACGCAGTGTGCCACTATTCGAGCGAGTAATCGTGGCAGTTCTCTGCAATCCCCATAAAAACCCCCTGTTTAGCGTCGAACAACGCATAGAACAGATCAGCTACTGTACAAAACACCTGAAAAACGTTGAGATAGACAGTTTTTCAGGATTAACGGTTGAATATGCCAGATTGAAAGGTGCTAAGGTGCTGTTGCGGGGGTTGCGGGTTCTCTCAGACTTTGAAAAAGAACTGCAAATGGCACATACCAATAAAACTCTCTGGGAAGGAATCGAAACGGTTTTTTTGGCCACCACTAAAGAATATAGTTTTTTAAGTAGTAGCGTGGTTAAAGAAATCGCTCAATTCGGTGGCTCCGTCAGTCATCTAGTCCCGGAAAACGTTTCTAGGGATATTTACTCATACTACAGTTAACATACTAAAATACAGTAATGAGGACGATCTGAACCTATGGCGCGCCGAGAACCTAATGATCCCAGAAAAGCAGTACCTAACACTTCTAATAGTGGGGTTCCCAGTCCACCCGTCGATTTCGATATCTATCAGGATTTGGCGCGTCTGCAAGAGATGATTTTTGATAGTTTCCATATCCCCCTCACCCGTTGGACAATGATCGATGAGGGACAGATAGCTGAACAAATCGATCTTATCTATGAAACCGTGCCACCGGCAGTACAGAAAGCTTTAGCAATTTTGCAGGAAGAACAGGAAATTATCACTAAAGCAGAGGAATACGCTCAACAAGTCCTGCGTTCCGCTCAACAAAGAGCCGCCCAAATTCTCGACGAGTCCGGTATTATTCAACAAGCAGAACGGCAAGCGGCCCAAATTCGTCAACGGGTTCAACAGGAATGCGAATCCTTGCAACAACAAACCCTCGATGAAATCGAACAGATGCGTCACAGCACCTTGCAGGAAGTACAACAGTTACGACAAAAAACCCAAGCTGAATGTCATGAAATTCAAAAAGGCGCTGACGACTATGCTGAAGCGGTTTTAGAAGATCTCGATCGACAATTAGGGCAAATGTTACAAGTTATCCGCAACGGTCGTCAACAGGTAAGATCGAAACCAACATCTTCAAAAAATCTACCCGGAGAACGTCCTTAATCAGTTATCAGTTATCAGTTATCAGTTATCAGATGTAAGTTTTAAGTTAATTAGTTAGTTATCTTTATCCCTGATTACTCTTTACTATTTACCGATCGCTGAAAAGAACCAAACCTCCGATTCCTCACCGATAACTGATAACGGAATTTCATGAATAACTCCTCCTCGAATTCCCATCTATTCGGACGCTTTCTTAGCGGGTTATTTAGCTGGAAAATTTGGTTATTTCTCCAGATATTTCAAGGTAGTAAAAGCTTTTATCGATTCCTGTATCATTATTTATATCGTCGTCCTAAAATTGATCGCATTCTCGGTAGCGATGTTATCTATATCCCTGAGAAAAAACTTTATAGCATTCCCCTCGATGTGCTGAAAATGGAGCAGCAAATGGTTAATATTGATCGCCAGCAGTTGACTTCTGTTACCACGTGGAAAGTTAAAACAATTCATCCCACCATCACCGAAACTGAGATCCAATTCCACGATATTACCGTCGATTTACAACAGGTACACCTGATTAAATCAGATCTTAATAACTACGATTATATTAACACTCGCCGCTTGGCTCCTCTGGTGAAAACCTTGCTTTTTGAAATTAACCCCAAAATTGCCAGTTTAGTAGAAAAGAAAAATCAATTACATAGACTGCGAAATCTGGCCGCATCTTCCGAAATTTTTCATTCACAAACTCCATTGTATGATCGAGCAATTAATCAAGTCCAGCTAATTATCGATCAAGCGGAAACTTTGAGACAAGAATGTTTAAAATTTATCCGAGAAACCCTGATCGAACGGGAATTAGTGCAATGCGATATCGATAGCAATCTCGTTGATTGTAACCTCGATTTTGCCAGTCAATATCAACTAATTCAAGAAAAATATCAACTCTGGAAAGAAGAAGTACAAGCTTATTTTGAATTAAAAGATTCTTCTCTACTTAAAAATTAACTATCACCGTCAGTAATCAGTTATCAGTAATCAGTTATCAGTTATCAGTTATCAGTTATTAGGAGATTATTTTGATTTATTCTCCCCACTTCATAATTCATAATTCATCTACTTTTTCAGTAGGATTTAGTATTATGTCTGATTTAACGGTAATTCGTGAACATATTTTTGCTTGGGGAAAACGCACCTATATCATGGGTGTTTTGAACGTTACTCCCGATAGTTTTAGTGATGGGGGAGAATTTGACAATGTTGAAAATGCCCTGCTACAGGCGATGAAAATGATCGAGGCTGGGGCTGATATAATCGATATCGGTGGTCAATCCACCCGTCCGGGAGCGCAAGAAATTAGCCTAGAAGCAGAATTATCGCGAGTTATCCCCGTAATCACCGCTATTCGACAACAAAGTTCTATTCCTATCTCTCTCGATACCACTAGGGCGATTGTAGCAGCCCAAGGTATCGCCGCCGGGGCCGATTTGATCAATGATATTTCCGGGGGAACCTTCGATCGCCTATTATTGCCGACGGTGGCTAAATTGGCCGTTCCCATCATCCTCATGCACCTGCGGGGCAATCCGCAAACCATGCAATCTCTAACACATTATGATGATTTAGTCAAGGAAATTAAAGAATTTTTACAGAATCGTGTTAAGGAAGCTTTACAGTGGGGTATTGCTAGGGAAAATATTATCATCGATCCGGGGATTGGTTTCGCCAAAACTGGGACACAAAATCTTGAGTTATTGCGAGAATTAAAGCAATTTCGGGATTTAGATTTACCTATTTTGATTGGATTGTCGAGAAAACGCTTTATTGGTGAGATTACAGGCAAAGATGACCCAAAAGAACGAGTTTTCGGAACGGCGGCGGCCTGTGCTATAGCGATCGCTAAGGGGGCCGATATCCTGCGCGTCCATGATGTGGCTGCGATCGTAGATGTGAGTAAAGTGGTGGACGCAATCGAGCGAAGTTGAAAATTTTTGCTAGTCTTAGAATCATCCACAGTTTGATCGAAATTAGCGATGAATAGCCAACTGACCAGCGATTATTGTATGTTACCCGTGATTCGATCTCCCCGGGATTATCAAGTTTTTCGCATTAGCGCTGGGGATACGAATCGTTTGGCGATCGTCTTTGATTCTACCGTAGCGGGGGATTCCTTGACCGTTTGTGTGGAAATTTTCGATCCCCACGGTCGCACCCCTACTCATCGTCATCATTTTGCCGTAGAAATGTTTTTTATCCTTAAAGGGGAGGGAATGGCTATCTGTGATGGTAAAGCGATTCCCCTGGGGCCGGGGGATAGTTTATTAGTCCGTCCCACGGGTATTCACGAGATTAGAAATGTGGGGGACGGAAGACTTTATGCACTATGTTTTATGGTTCCCAATGAGGATTTTTCGGAATTAATTCGTAATGGCATCCCAGAGGAGTTAGACGCAGAAGATTTAGAGGTGTTGATGGGAACTATTAAAGGATAATCAAGCAATATCATCCCTTAAATTTTGGGCTTTTTTTTCAGGAAAAGAGCGATAAAAAAGGTAAAGGTTCCTCCCAGAAGGCCGAAGATTAGCCAATTTAATCTTGGATAGCCTTTATTGATAGCGATGACTGTAGCAATGGCACCGATGAGACAATGCCAGAAAAAAAGCAACAAGAATAAATCCAAGCTCGGGGAAATATCACCAATTAGTTTCATATTTTATCAGTAGAGCGAATAGAATTTTTCCAATGACCGAATCCCTGACCCGATTTTATGTTTATTCACATCTATAAGTATTTCTCTTATTTTTTTGTCCAAGGCCATTTTGTTCCCATCTCGGTTAAAGCTGAAAAAACTAGATAGAGAATGAGAAGGGTAACACCAAAGAGAAAAGTCAATAAGTCGTTATTCATCGAGTTATCACTGATAGGTTAAAGGTCACTGATTCGCTACCATCCATTTGTTCACTACTTAGCAACTGCTGTTTTTCTAGACTGTTAAAACAGGTTTAATTATTGTTGCTGTTGTGCCAAATAGTTAAGCACTGTGTCCAGAGTTAAGTCTAAGCGTTCCGAGATTTGTTGCGGGGTTAAACCGAGGTCTTGCAGTAGAGAAATTGTTTTCAATTTTTGCAAGTTTATTCCCTGTTCAATTCCCTGTTCAATTCCCTGTTCAATTCCCTGTTCAATTCCCTGTTCAATTCCCTGTTCAATTCCCTGTTCAATTCCCTGTTCAAAAGCTTCTTGATAGAAACGAGTTTGTTTTAGGTCTTGTAGTTCCAACATAGCTTCTATTTCCTCTCGACTTTTTTGGGGTAACTTATAAATAATTATCGTTTCGATTAAATCAATGACATTTCTCTGCACTAAGCGATCGCTGACTTCTCTTTGAGCCTGTTTAATTAAAATCTTAGCAGAATTAACAGCTTGACTCTCACTTTCCGTAACCAATTTGATCAGAGCGATCGCTAAGGAAGGAGTCTCGTCATTTGGCAATTCATCCAGATAGATTCTTTTAACCCTTGCTAGGGATAAAAAATCGGCAAATTGCTGGGGATGTTCTCGCTCAATTTCTCGACTAGGATAAATAACAACTATCTGCCAGGGTGACAAAGGTTTATACTGTCTAAGATACAAGAAAAGTTCCGAAAATAATCGATAATATAGGTCTTCATCCTTTTGAAACTGCACTTCTACCAGATAAAAAGGCAAATTTTCCAGATTATCGAGCGGCAAAAATAAACCATCTAATCGGAAAGCTAGTTGTTTGACTTCTTGGGAAGTAAAT